>CAZYAH010000032.1:0-12105 GCA_964645595.1 uncultured Alicyclobacillaceae bacterium
CCCCCATAAGCCTTTCCGTCTTTATATGACAAGCATACCCAGGCAGAAGCTGACCAAGAAGTTGATCGCGCAACTTCAGAACGAACCCGGCCCACTGGATCAAGTGGTGGTTTGGTGCGTCAGGAATCCTGACGAGTTCTTCAACTTCATGGCCAAGAATTATCCGGAATGGCTTGAACAACGGCTGCTCGCTGCATGGGAGGCGGACCCCTACGCATACGCGCTTGCCAAGCAGCGCTTCCTAGCAAAGAAATTGACTTAGATTTACGTCTGCCACCGCAACGATGCGGACAGCACCCCAAAAGAAATGAGCCCAAGAGAGTTGTCGCTCGCTTGGGCTCGGAGTGCACAGATGATTGATAGAACTATTCTGCCGCTACAGCGTAGCGCTCAGGCACCTGCGATTACAAGCGCAGAATTTCTCGCGCGCTGGTTGGAAGAACGCGGCCTTTCCAGTGAGTGGGGAACGTTTGATCCACTCGTGGCCTCTGCGTTTCTTGGGTCGGCTGCATACCCCGCATTCAAGATTGTAACGTACGATGAGCAGGGCATCCCGCGCCCCGAGTGGTCCAACACTCGCCGCAACATTCCACCGGATGCGCCGCTCGATCACAACGGCGAACCCCCGCCCAAGTACAAATTCCCCGCCGGTACAGTCAGCCTGTACGCGAACGCGCCGGATGCGTGGCGCAAATGGGGGGACGCGCAAGAAAAGTGGTTAGCAGAAGGCGAAGGCAAGGCGCTCGCACTCCACGGCGCAGGGAAGGCAGTAATCGGCTTTCCGGGAATACAGAACTGGCACACCAAAGGAGAGAAGACGTTACGGCCACAGCTTGCGAAACGTATCTGCCAAGGCGACAAGATCTTCGTCGCAGTTGACGGTGACTGGCGCACCAACCCCAACGTCAAGCGGGGCACGATAGAACTGCTGGCCGCGCTGGAAGTGTGCGGGGCCGATGCTGTGCTGGTGGACATTCCCGACATCCCGGGCTGCGCCAAGCCTGGAATGGATGACTGGCTTGCGTATGCTCGCCGCAGTGGTCAGGACGTGCAAGCTGCCCTCGCTGCGCTTCCACGCTTAACGCTGCATGATTTGGAAATCCCGCCCATTCAATGCTCGCAGTACGCGGACATACTTGCCCGCCCATCGCAGCAATGGATCGTTAAAGACGTCATCCCACGCGGTGAGTGCACTGCAATCGTGGGCGAAACATCCTGCGGCAAGACGTTCTACACAATGGACCTCCTGTTAGCGGTCGCGCGCGGCGAGAAGCACCACTTCGGCCAGAAAATTAAGCAGCATGGTCTCGTTGTCCACATCACGTTGGAGGGGACAGGGCTGGGCAATCGCCTCCAAGCGTACAAAAAGCATCACAAGCTCGACGGAACCCTGCCCTACGTCGCGATAGAAACGCCGATCAATTTGCGCGACCCACATACGACCACAGATTTGATTGCCAGCATCAAGCGTGAAGCCATACTCAAGGAACTGCCAGTCGTGCTAGTTGCCGTGGATACCGTCAATCGTGCGATGGCTGGGGGTGACGAAAACAGTTCCGTGGACATGGGCGCGCTCATGGCATCGGCGGAATGGCTCAAGTCCGCATTTACGGGGGCAGGAATTCTATTGGTTCACCATACGGGCAAGGACTTGGGCAGGGGCGCACGCGGCCATTCGTCATTCAGCGCCAACGTTGGAGCTGAGCTAAACGTAAAGAGCGACGAAGCGACAGGCGTCCGCACTGTCACAGTTCAGAAGCAACGCGACGGGTCCACCAATGCCTGCTTCAACTTCAACCTACCTGTGGTTGGACTTGGGGAGGATGAAGATGGGGATGAAATAACCAGCTGTGTTGTCCAGCCCTGTACCGCGCCAGCAGTCAGCCCTGAAGCGAATGACCTCGACGTGTATCGGTGGGTCTATGCGTGGAACATGAGGGAACGTGGGGGGAGTCCAGTTACGCGTACAGACATCAAACGTAACCTCAGCCGCATAAAGCCGAAGGTCTGCAAAATGAAGGTCGCCGAGTTAATGGCTGCGTTTGAAGGGGCAATCAACAAGGGGTGGGCGACGCCCGCACCGGTCAAAACGGGCGGCGACACGCTGGTGCTACTTCCGCCGCCGCAGGCCAAATTTTAACGAGCACAAACACAAACCCCTAGGGTGTGTGTTGCTGTGCTCCTTAACGGGCAGCAACACAGTAGGAACACGGCCCCATATGTTACTCCGTGTTCGTCCATGTTCCTGTGTTCCTTAATGTAGTGGCCTCGTTGCTTTTACAACGGTCGCACAATCTTGCAATCAAGCAGGGCAGCTGTGCAAATGTGCCATTTTGTTGGCAAGGCAACCGCGCACGCGGCCAAAAGCGCCTGAAAACCTCACGAAATCACCTGAAATTGTCATAACGCGTCATGAGTTCAGATCCACTTCCATTTGAGCTTCGCCCCCGTGGCGACCGAGGCTTGACCGCCGGCCAGCCGAACCCAGGCGGCTTCAAGAAGGGAGATGACCCACGGCGAGCAGGCGGCACGCGCATCTATGACGGACTTACGTTGGCACAGATGGCCCGAGCATACGGACCTGAGTGCATTGAGCTGTTGGTGAGGGCAATGCGTGATGAGGCTAACGCGTGGCCCGTTCGGCTGAAGGCCAGCGAATACATCCTGGACCGGGGCTACGGCAGAGCAGTCAACATCATTGAGACGCAGAGCAGGTCCCTGCAAAGCCTGACCCTTGAGGAGTTGGAGGCCATTGCAGCCGGTGAGCAGCCCCGCTTCCCCCTGCTCATAGAGGGTGAGGCCGTAACTTTAGCCGTAGAGCAGCAAGAATGATCATAAACCGGAGGAACCAGTCGGGTGCGAGCAGCCCTGGCACGGCGGTAACAGATGCTGATGCCGCTGTCATGAATGCCGCCATCGTGGCGGCGTTGCGCCGGCGAAACACTCCCCCCGGGAACTTTTTAAAAACAAATGAAGAAAACACTGCTTTCTCCCCCGCGAATGCGGCGGCCAAAAATGTCCATTCCTCACTTCAGGAAGCAGCGGCCAGAAATCGGCCTATAGACGTCAAAGTAAGGTTGCGTTGGGCGAAGCGGCGGAAGACGAGGACGCCCGCACAGATGGATGTTGATGAGGGCAACCCCAAGTGAGTGCGGAAGTCTCAGCAGTTCAGCAGGCCGCAGCGAAGGAGGCGCTACGCATCCGGAGTGCGCTGACCTCCATGACCGCGTTCCGTTCCTACATGTCCATCTCCGGGATGGTGGATTTCCAGCACCCTCCCGCGCGGCATCATTTGTATCTGATCGCTCAATTGGAGCGACTCCACAGAGGGGAAATTCAGCGCCTCTTGGTGCTCGCTCCCCCTGGCTCCGCGAAGTCCACCTATTGCTCGATCCAGTATCCCCTCATGCGCCTCGCCGCGAGGCCGGACGAAAACATCCTCTGCGCCTCCAATACACAGAGTCTTGCGGAGGAATTCAATCGCCGCAGACGCAACGCTGCATTGACCCCCGAGTGGCAACGGCTGGCCGGAACAGCGCTCGCAGCGGACAAGTCGGGTGTCGAGCACTTCACCACCCTGAAGCAGGGGGGCATCCGTGCATCCGGCGTTGGGTCCTCCATTGTCGGCTTTCGCTCCCGGCTAAATATTCTGGATGATCCAATTACAGGCTTCGAGCAAGCGATGAGCGCGGGTACGCTTGAGAAGCAGTGGTCGTGGTTCAATCAAGACTTTCGCACGCGCCTTGCAGGTAGTGACAGCCAGGAGTTGATCATCTCCACGCGCTGGGCGAAGCGGGACATCCCTGGCCGCATCCTGGAGTTGATTCAAGAAGGAAAGGAGGAGTGGGAGGTGGTACGCCTCCCCATGGAAGCGGATCGCGACGACGATCCGCTTGGCCGGGAGCTGGGCGAACCGTTGTGGCCCGAGTGGTTCAACGACAAGAAAATTGCGGAGCAGAAGCGGGACGCGTTCTTATGGAATACCCAGTATCAACAGACTCCGCTGGACGAGGCAGGTAGTTGGGTAACGAAAGGTCAAATCGAATGTAGCTTCGAGGACGCCGCCCCTACCACGTTGAAGAAAGTGATTGGCTTCGACCTCGCTCTGTCCGTGGGTAAGGGCGACTACTCCGTCATTGCAGTGGCCGGCCTGTGCAGCGAGGGACTGTTACACATTCTAGACATCAGCCGACGACGGGTTGACCCCCAAACGACCGCGTTGGACCTGTTCATGCTTGCAGACGCACACGAAGCGCAGGAAGTGCTCGCGGACGACGACAACTCCACGAAGGTGTTCAGATCTGGCCTGCACGAGACGGCGAAGCGCACGAACAGGACGTTTGCCCTCCATCTGGTGCCCATGCGGGGCCAGAACAAAGAGGTACGCGCTACGCCGTTGCGCATGCTCTTCATGTCCGGGCGTATACGCATCGTCAAGGCTGCCTGGAACGCGGACTTGGTCCGCGAGCTTCTGAATTGGGACACGGACGATCAGATTGATGCGCTCAGCGTTATTGCTCGCCGCCTGCCCTACCTGTCGAAGCCCGCCCCTCCCCCCAGCGAACGCGACCCATACGAATTCACAGTGACGCGACCCTACGTGTTACCCGACGGCAAAGTTGGGCTGGCCTTGAACGCCGGGCTAGATGAAATGTTTGAAGACCGCGAGCGTGCGCACGCGCGCACCAGAGGAAGAATATGAGCACACAAGCACGACCCAATGACCTGATCGGCCGCTATGCGTTTCTATCCGTTGCTGCGGAGAACTGCGCGGCGCGAGGTGTAAGCCTTCCCCCGCACCTTCGGCAAGAGATGCAGCACATCGAAACGATGGCGAAGGCTCGGATGTCGCCGCAGCAGCTGCAGTCTGCCGTGAACCACATAGAGCACGCGAAGTTGCGCCTCCGGACTCAGGCCAACGAACTTAGCCGACGAGTCCACGAGCACGACGCGAAGGAAAACACGAACCGCAAGGTAAAAGAGATGACCGCCGGCATGTTCGGTCAGCCCGGTGGGGCGAACAAGGCTCAACTGGACGCGTACCTCAGTGGACAGCCCATTCCATCACAAGGTGGACACAAGCCAACGCCCGCGCAGCTTGATGCTGCATTTCGTTCGTATACGCGCCAAACAGACCCGAAGGGTGTGGGCTGGGGCAAGAAGGAAACCGAACGACGCATGGATGAGCTGGTGGACGCATCCCCGGCGGAGTTTGAACGCATTGTGAAGCGAGAGGGCTACCGGAAGGACCCTCGTCAGCTCAGGGAAGCCGCGAGTAAGTGGAGCGGTGAGCGAATAGAACAAGGCTTGATCGAGCGGCGCACAGAACGTAGCCGCATTAGAAACGGAGAGCCCGAAGAAAAGGAATTGGTCCCCAATGATAGGGACAAGCGCCGCGCAGTCCTCGTTCAGTCTTACTTAGATACGACGGCAGATCAGATTGAGGAGGATACGTCTAATCGCAAATTCTCTGAGGTTGCCGACGATTTTGCCGACCGCATGCCGGCGAGTGCCACTGAGGAGCCCGGCCGACGTGGCGCGCTAGCCCGCGCGTGGAACGAACAGCTCGAATTTCGGGAGGATTAAACCATGGCCACGCGAAGAGAACTTCTTGAACTGGCGATGCTTACCGGCGACGAAACGCTCGGCAAATTTGGCGAACAGGGGCTGAAGGAGCAGGCTGGCAGTCGCACGCGCAAGGCGTCCATTGGTAACGGCTTTATTCTCGATTCCGCCACCGGCCAGGTCACGCGCGACCCCAACTATGCCGAGTACGAACAGGGGCGTGATTCCCTGGAATCATCCCGCCGCTCCCAGCTCCAAGAAGACATGCTCACGCGTCTGGGCCTGTCCTCGGATTTGCGCTCCAAGCTTCCACGATACACGGCACAGGAAACCGAAGGTGGCATTGCGCCGGTACAAATCAACCCTGACGCAAGAGGTGGTGCACGGGCAGAGCCGACCATCCCGGTGCGACGGCCACTCAGCGACAAGGACCGCCAGGACGCTGCAGAGGCCGAACGGCTCTCAACCGAAGCCCGTGATTTATACGACGAACTAGAGCGCGTAGAGGGGGTGGTCAGCTCTCCAAAGGACATAGGGATTAGCCTTCTCGACAAGTTGCCCTCCGGTGTGTCGCAGGCTGCACAGGAAGGTTTGTATTCCCCGGACCAGTTGTCGGTTAAAACGCGCGGCGCGAACTTCGAACAGAACCTATCTAATCTTGCCGCCGGACTGTCCCTCACGGGTTTTGAGATCAAGCAGCGCGATCGCTGGTCCCCGTTTGTGACCGGCATTAGTCAGAGCGAAGCACAACGTCGGCTGGAAAACATCGAACGCAACTTTGCGTCGCGCAGGGACTCTACCCGCAACGCGAACGCACCACGTAACCCCAACGGACTTTCCCGTAACGCATCGTTGGATGCGGGCAGCCCGGACGACAACGCATACAGCGAAGCTCCGATCCTGTCCAAGCCCAAGCGTGTCAAGGTAGATGCACAGGGGAACGTCATTGGAAATTGAACTCCCGGACGGGACAATTCTCGATGCGCCGGATGATGCGGATGTGAAGGCTGTAGTCGCCGGATACAATCGCCAGCGCACGCGCACGGCCGCGCGTCAAGCGTATGAAGACAACCCAACAGTCCGCACGGTAATTCGGAACATCGGTGAAAGGGATGTACCTGTTGGCATGAGTGAGCGCTTCGGCGTCGGCCTCGCGCGCCCGTTCGTGGAAACCGGGCTGGGCATCAAGGATCTCGCCGGCAAGGTCGGTATCGGTGGAGGGTTGTCTGACGAAGACCGTGCAAATTTGGAACGGCTGGAAGAAGTGAAAGGCGGCGCTGGCACGACCGGCCGCATCGCTGGCGAGCTGTCCACGTTCGCCGCGCCCGGTGGCGTAGGTCAGAAGGTTGTCACCAAGGGAATGGCTGCGCTCCCGCGTGCTCTGAAATACGGACGTGTCGGAATGGACATGCTCACGTCGGCAGGCGTGGAAGCGCTGAAGGCTCCAACCGAGGAGACGTCGCGTGGTGAACGCGCCATTGGCAGCGCGTTAGGCGCAGGAATTGGACATGCGGGCGCATCTACTGTGCGGCCGGTTCTCACTGGAATGCGTGCAACGGCACAAGGCGCGCAAGATTTAATCAATAAAGGCATCCCGCTCACGCCCGGAATGATGAAGGGCGGACTTACGCAGGCCGTAGAGCAGACGCTAGGTAGGGTTCCAGTCTTAGGCGGGCTAATCCGCGCGCGGCAGCGGGAAGCCATTGAGGGTTGGAATCGGCACATGCTGAATGAGGTGATGCCCAAGAGCACGGTCACCGCTGCCGGCCGCGAAGGTATGCAGCAAGCGACCAAAGCATTTTCCGAGTCATACGAAAAGCTCTGGTCGCAAGATGTGCCGTTTAAGCTGAGCACGCTTCAAAAAGGTTGGAAGAGCGTGGTGGACCACTCTAAGCGAACGCAGTCCCCCGAGGCGAGCAAGAAACTTACAGACGACCTCACGCGCTCGTTCCAGCACGTTGTCAAAACAACGCGGGAAGGTAAGGCCATCTCCGGACAGGCGGTGAGCCAACTGGACGATCTACTGCGCACTGCGTCTTTTAAATTACGAAAGAGCGGTGATGACGCCTCCGCTACCCTTTATTCGATGGCGCGAAGCAGGATGCGTGACCAGCTCCCACCGGAAATGAACCGTGAGCTAAGTCGCCTCGACGCTCTGTATGCGCAGTACTCGGTACTGAGGCGCGCTGGCTCCTCTACAGCTGCGCAGGCCACAGGGGGCACCTTTACACCTGCCCAGGTGCAAGGGGCCAGCAGGGCCCTCGATAGAACGGCTGGCAAAGGTGCAACGGCACGCGGGCAAGCTGTACTGCAACCGCAGGCCCGGCAGGCTGCAAACGTGCTTGGCGCACAGCCACGTTCCCCAGACACGCTGGGAAGTTTGGCGCTGTCTCCCGCCGCGCTCGCATCCACGCTCACGCATAACCGGCCAATGAATCGGCTGATCACAGGACAGACAGCGCCGCAAAAAATGATGCGACAAATGTCGATGGACCCACGCACGCGGGCGATCATTGATGCGCTCCGCAACCGAGCAGGACAAGCTGGCGCGGCGGTCGAAGAATGAGTATTGACAGTCATATCGACAAGGAGCTGGTGCAGTCCCTTGTTACGCGCATCAGCTATCACCTTGATGCGTTTGTACTCAACATCCCCAAGGAAAAGGTGATGGACGTTTCGGAAGTGGGTGAGCACTTCCTATTCGCCGTGTTGAAGGCCGTGCGCGCCATAACCGACGATGAAGCGTCAGAAACAGAAATGATCACGCAGATTCTATCTGGCGTGATGCACGCATGCCTCCAGGGCGCAATCTTCCAGGCCCCGCCCCGATACAAACGACACGACGAAACCGTAGTGGTGAACTGAAATGAACACAGAAGACCGGAACGAAACATTGTTGAGCCGGTACGCGACCCCGGAAGAAATTGCCGAGGTTCAACTGGCGCACGCGGCAATTCGCACATCAGAGTTAAAGGAGGCTCGCGTTCTTGCCGTCTTGCAGGAAACTGACAGGCAGATTGGCAGCGTCCGGCGCGCAGTGGGACCGAACCTTGCCCGCGCGGCGGCTCTGGCGCTAGGCGAAGCAGTAGAAGACGAGGATAAGGACGCCACACCGGCAAATCCGGCGCAGTTGGAGGCTCAGCTCAAAGGGCTGAATCAACGATGGAAGGATGAGCAGGAGATGGTCGCGCACCAGCGAGGCAAGTTCCGTGGCGCGGTGAAGCAGCTCCTTCACACTTGCGCCCAACGATGCGCCGAGGATTACCAGCTGCTGACTAGTCAGCAAGGATGGTGCTGGCAGCAGTTACACCTCGCACAGGAATTGGCGGGCAACGCATATCCCATCGTTGACCACGTCATTTGGAATAAGTACTTCGTTCCAAGCAGCACGCACCTACCTGCCCTGAAAGCAGGCACCCGCGAAGACTGGGGCATCCCTACCCTGATGTCACAAGACCGCATCGCCACGGAGCGTGATGGGGCGATGCGGCAACTCGCACAGCATGGGAAAGAACTATTCGGGGAATGGCCCCTGTAGGAGATATGAAATGACTGCGAGTGCATGGACCCTAAGTCAATCTACTCAGGACGCAAACTACACATTCGGTAGCTTCGATCCAGGAGCGACTGTACTACATACGTCGGCTACCCCGCACGCATGGACCATCCCGCCCGCACCCGCTGCGAACGCAGACACTGGTGTACTACCCAGAGCGGGTAGTGCCATCACCGTACGGAACACCGGCACAGGGGTTGTGACTCTAACTAGAGGCGCTGGCGTTGTCTTGCGAATCGCTGGCCTTGCAACTGATCAGAACGTGACCCTTGCGCAATGGGGGCTCGCGACCCTTTACAGTGAAGCAACGAACGTGTGGGTCGTGTCGGGGACTGGGATAAGTTGATGAGCGTTGTACTACAACAGATCCTTATGGCAGGTGGACTACGCGTATCTGTTTCCGGAGCGCCGGCCTCTGGCGGCTGTGGCAGTCCCGGTCCGGGAAGCTGCAGCGCGACGACGAGTTCCGTCACGGCTGTGACGACAGGCGGGTCGGGTTCCTACACTTATGCGTGGCAGTTCGTCAGTGGTACGACTGCCGGTGCACTTGCTCCGACAAACGTGACAACCGCATTCAGCCGCTCGGCAGCGAAGGCGTTGGGGGGTAACGCCGTTTCCGGTGTCTATCGTGTACAGGTAACTGACACCCCTTCGGGTCTGGTGGCGACCAGTGCCGGCTTCAACGTCAACACGGTACACACCGATACGACATGACTCCGGAGGAGGAGCTGCGTCAGAGGCTCATTGCGGAGTCGCTCAGGGAAAAAGTACCGCTCGCTGTGCTCGATCCAACCTGTAAGTGGACGACGAGTAAAGATCAAGCCGCCGTGGAGGCGTTGAACCGCGCCATGGCGGGAACCCACGAAGTGGGTGGAGCCATTTTTCAAAACGAGAAGGGGGAATACTGCTACTCCATCCCGGTAGGGAATGCGCGAAGTAGAAACTTCAAACTCAGGGCGCAGTCATCGCCACAACAAAAGCTGGCGAGCATCTATCACGTCCATCCGCCAGAGGGGGCGGAAGAGGAGTCCCAGTACTTCTCGCCCGACGATATAAGAACAGCCAACCAACTCAAGATGGCGAGCTACATCAAAGTTCTGCGCGACGGCGCCATCAAGAAGTACGAGCCGGGCATCACAAGAACGAAAAAACTGGCACACAGAGGACCAGGAGCCCTCTACTCTGAGGGAGAGTTGATCCGCAGCCAGCCCCCTCTTGCCTTTCCCGAAAAACAGCCATAGCCTGAGTACTGGATATATATCCAGTAAGCGCCGTCCGTCGCTGCTAGTAACCGCGACGGACGGCTAACCATCACCGCACGAATGAGGTGCCGCAATGGCTCAGGCGATTATCTCCCGAAAATCCCGAAGGCGCTCGGCCAACCCCGACCTATACGCCATCCTCGGCCGGTTCAGCGATGCACTGGCACTGCTGGAGTGCGTCAACCGGGCGATGGCTGCAGGCCAGGAGGACAACCCACAGGTGTTCGGGGCGGAGATCCATACTCTGGACCGCACAGTCAAGGAGCTGCGGGGGGTTTACACCGAGGTGGACAGGGCAATCGCCACGATGCGGGCGTGAGGCGGAGCAGTGCCCGCTTGTTTTCTACGTGCGGGAGCCGCAAGCTGGTACTGTGTTTTTATCCAGCTAGAGGACTGAAATGAAAACTCTGCTACTGCTTGCTACGCTCACCCTTGCTGGCTGCGGACTCACTGAAGACGAGCGCACGGCCTATCTGCACGCGAGGGAGGCTGCAGAAAAAACTTGCCGAGACTGGTCCCGGAGCTGGGACGGGGTCCAGCAAACTGCTTGTGGCGACTACAATCAGCTCGGGTACGCGCTGGCGAAGAATCAGCGGCTGGAGGATATTCAGTAGGGGTTCAGGGGCCGTGTATCGCACGGCCCCCTGCCCTTCAGATAATCCCTACCGTTTCTATTCCATTCGCCGCGCGGCTTCCATTTCAATCTGGTAGGGGTCATCGGGACCGTCGTCCTCCCCACCTATCCGCGCGAATGCGATCGGATACGCTCCTCGCAAGAAAGCCTCACATGCTGCAGTATCAGCAAATCTGCGGCTCGATCCTACTTCCATCGCTTCTGCGATCTGACCAAGTTCTTCTACCGATACGTCCTGCGTTCGTTGATCGAGCATCAGTAACTGAACCAGCGCAGTCGCGCAGAGCAGGTCGATCTCACCGATAACATCCTTGCCAGCCTCAATATCGGCTAGGGACACAATGTTCGGGCTTGTCATGGGAACCTCCACGGCGCGAGCGCCGCACAGTTAAAGAATTAACTCTTGGAGGTAGGCTGGTAGTTATTGACGCGCGGGGTCCGGGGAGGACGTTGCGGCCAGCCTATCGGCTCGCACTTACTGGGAACCGCTGCACCGATGCAGGGGTGTAAGACTATCAGAATTCCTGCCGCGTCGGGAACTAGTCTTTCGTGCTCCGGAGTGCCTGTGTTGAGCTGAATGCCGTTGGTTCAACTCACACAGGAGCACTGCAAATGGCAACGAAGGCAAAGACGAATAAGGCGGCAAGCAAGAAGGTCAAGGCGACGAAGGTCAAGCCGGTCGCGGCGCAACCGGAAGTGGTGGCGGTCCCGGTCGAGGTGGCGACTACCCCTCCCGCCGAAACACGGGCCCCCACCCGCAAGCGAAACAAGAGCGGCTTCCCCGGCGTGTATTTCAGCAACCGCAGACAGAAGTTCCGAGCAACGATCAAGGTGAATGGCAAGCGTGTGCGGCTTGGTTCGTTCGCTACTGCCGAGGAGGCCTCTGCCGCCTACGAAAAGGCTGCGGCTCAGTAACGCAGGCCAGTGCATCGGGGGCTGCATCTACGCAGCCCCTACCTTTGGCCTCTTAGCCGTACTTTAGCCGTATGGGGACTTTCCGGGGAGCCATTTTTGCACGTAAGTGCTTGTTTTAAATGGCGTCCCCAAAGGGATTCGAACCCTTGTTACCGCCGTGAAAGTGGCAGGGT
>CAZYAH010000033.1:0-12083 GCA_964645595.1 uncultured Alicyclobacillaceae bacterium
CGCCGTGCGCCTGCATCGCGTGTCGCCGAGCGCCAAAGCAGCCACGTTGGACCAGCGGGCCGTTCTGGCCAGCGGCGCCCCACCACTGCGGGTGCCGACGCCTGTCCAGGAAGCACTGGGCGATCCCGTTCCGTGGATGGTGGACGCGTATTACATATCCTCCGACAGCGCTCTGGGCAAGAGCATCTACCATGAATCCGGGGCTTTGTACATACAGGAGCCGTCTGCGATGGCCGCCGTCGCGGCGCTGAACCCGCAACCTGGGGAGACGGTGCTGGACCTGTGCGCAGCGCCCGGCGGCAAGACGACGGCCATCAGCCGCTGGATGAACGGGCAGGGCGCACTCGTCGCGAACGAAATTCACCCGGCGCGGGTGGTTGTCCTTGCACAGAACCTCGAACGGCTCGGGGTGCCCGCAATCGTCGTCAACGAGGCACCGGATCGACTCGCAGAAGCCCTGCCTGGGCGGTTTGACGCGGTGCTCGTCGACGCCCCGTGTTCCGGCGAAGGCATGTTCCGCAAAGACCCGGAGAGTCGAGCGATGTGGACGCCCGACTCGCCCGAGAAGTGCGCAGAGCGGCAGCGGGACATCCTGACGCACGCAGTTGCGCTGACGCGTTCCGGCGGGCGCATCGTCTATTCCACTTGCACGTTCAATCCAATGGAGAACGAACGCGTCATCGCCTGGGCGCTGCAGTCGTTGCCTGTGGAAATCGCCGAACTGCCCGATTGGCCCGGGTGGGAACCGGCTAGGCCCGACTGGGCGAACGGAGACGCGCGGTTGCTGCACGCACGCCGCTTGTGGCCGCACACAGGACGCGGAGAAGGCCATTTCGTCGCCGCGCTGCGCGTAGTTGAGCGCCATCATGCTGTAAAACAGACCGCCTCCCCGAATCCCCCGCGCGTCCCGAACAGCACGCTGCAGCGCTGGCGCGAATTCCTGGCGGACATCCTGAAGGCTCCAGCTCCGGAATCCTGGTACCATCCACGGATGCGCGGTTCCGTGCTATTTGCTGAACCCAATTTCGCCGCGCCTGGGCTCGACCGACTGAAGGTTCTCCGCCCCGGCATCGCCCTTGCCCACGAGGAACGCGGGCGCTTTGTGCCGCACCACAACCTGGCCATGGCGCTCCACCCGACCGCTGCGGCCCTGCGGATTGACCTCTCGCCCGAACAAGCGAGCATGTACCTCGCCGGCGAGAGCCTGCCCGCTCAACCAGAGCGAGGCTGGGGATGGGTCAACGTCGAAGGTCTGCCGCTCGGTTGGGGGAAGTCGGTCCCGGGGCGCGTCAACAACCTCTATCCAAAGGGCCTGCGGAAGCAAGGTTGTGTCTGGTCAAACCTGGGGTAGGACATCCCGTCGCTCGCCGCAGGAAACGGTCGGAAAGCAGACAGCCCCCCGCGCCACATTGTGCTGCGGAGGGCTGTTCTCCTGTTCAGCGGTTAGTTCAGCGGTTATTGGATGGCTTCAACGACCATGGCAATCCCTTGCCCGCCGCCGATACAGAGCGCTGCGACGCCGTAGCGCTCGCCGCGGTTCTGCAGCTCGTAGACGAGAGTCAGCAACAACCGGGCGCCGCTCGCGCCAACCGGATGGCCAAGGGCGATTGCTCCCCCGTTCACATTCGTCCGCTCCCGCGGCAACCCGAGCTCGCGCTCGACGCTCAGGTATTGCGCCGCAAACGCTTCATTGATTTCCCACAACGCGATGTCGCCAGTGGTGAGCCCGGCGGCTGCCAGCGCCTGTTTGATTGCCGGAACGGGGCCAATCCCCATGTACGCCGGATCGACTCCCGCAACCCCGTAAGCGACAATCCGGGCCTTCGGCTGGTACCCGCCTTCGCGAACCGCCTGCTCGGAGGCAATCACCAACGCGGCGGCGCCGTCGTTGATGCCGCTCGCGTTGCCTGCGGTGACCGTTCCGTCCGCGGCGAACGCTGGCCGCAGTTTGCTTAGGCTCGCCATCGACGTGTCCGGGCGGATGTGTTCATCTTCGCCGACCGTCACCATACCCTTCCTGCCTGCCACTTCCACCGGCACGATTTCCCTGGCAAGTCGCCCGGACTTTTGCGCAGCGGTGGCCCGCTGGTGGCTCAACAGAGCGAACTCGTCTTGTTCTTCTCGCGAAATTCCGTATTGTTTCGCGAGGTTTTCCGCGGTCACTCCCATGGGAATATTTCCGCGGCAATCTGTGAGAACCTCGCCGAGCATGTCGATAGCCTTCCCGTCGCCCATGCGCATGCCGAACCGCACTCCCCGCAACAGATATGGCGTCATGCTCATGGACTCGGCGCCACCTACGAGGGCGACTTGGCTGTCACCGACCATGATGTCCTTGGCCGCCGTCACTACCGCCTGCAATCCGGAGCCGCAGAGGCGGTTTACCGTGAGGGCCGGCACATTCACCGGCACTTCGGCGCCAAGCGCGATGTGACGGGCCAGGTATGCGGCTCCGTTGTGGGATTGAATGACGTTCCCGAACACCACGTTGTCGACCTGGTTCGGTTGGACACCAGACCTGGCCAGCGCCGCCTTTGCTGCGAACGTGCCCAAGGTGGTCGCCGTTTCGTTGGCCAACGACCCGCCGTACGATCCGAACGCAGTCCGTGCACCGTCGAGGATGTATACCGTTTGCAATGCCACCCGAACTCCCCCTTTTGAAGATGCGAAACCGCTTAACTCCCTTTCATTATGACATGTCTCCCGGCTCGGAGGAACGCACCGTGAACGTCAATTCGAAAAATTGAGACGAAATCACTGTAATTAATCCAAACATTGATTTTGTTAACGTCATAATTAATAATTACAAACAATCACATTGATTATTTTAAGGATGGTGTACATGGCGAGAACTGTTCCTCTGTCCTGTCCCGCGTGTTCGGAACCGATGATGATCTCGGAACTGACATGTCCGCACTGCGATACCCGAGTGAAGGGGTACTTCCAACTGTCTGCGCTGCATCGCTTGACGCCGGAACAACTGCAGTTCGTCGAGGTGTTTTTGCGGTGCCGCGGCAACATCAAGGAAGTGGAGCGTGACTTGAAGCTCTCTTACCCGACCGTCCGCTCGAGACTGGATCAGGTGATTCAGGCTATGGGCTACAAAGTCTATGCCGAAGAAGACCGGACGGACGACGAGGCCATCCGTATCCTGGATGAACTGGATTCTGGCGCGATTTCCTTTGAGGAAGCACTACAGAAGCTTAAGGAGGGTACGCGCCGTGAATGAGCGGATGCGAATACTTCAGTTGCTGCAGGCGGGAAAGATCACACCTGAACAGGCCGACGAACTACTCGCTGCGCTGGAAGCTCGCGCGCACAAGAGTGCAGCCCGCCATTCAGACCGGTGGGGCCTGGGGGATTTGAAACACCTGGGTACACAGATTTCTTCCGCTGTGAGCCAGTCGCTGAGCGAAGTGCGCAAAGTCATCGAGCAACAAGCGGATCATTGGAACTTCGGTTGGATGGGCCAGGTCATCGGGGCCACCCATGAACTAGAGCTGGAACCAAACATTGTGAGCGTGGCTGCAGAGACAACCAACGGACGCATCCAGGTCGCTTCGTGGTCAGAGCCCTTTGTCCGCGTGCACGTTCGGGGGCAGGTCAAGACAAACCGACTGAATGAGGCGCGCGAGACGCTGGCAAGAGCCGTCCAAACAGACACACGGGAGGGTCGTTTGAACCTCGCGGTTGTCCACGGCAAGTGGTACAGCGACTCCGGTGCGCAAGTAGTCGGCGCACACCTGGATATCTACGTACCACGCACAATGAAACAGTTGCTGCTCCGCACGCAGAACGGCGGAGTGTACATCGACTCGATTCAGGCGGAAGAACTGCACGGCGACACGGTAAACGGGTCCATCACTCTCCTGTCTTCCTGTTCGGAGCGCATTCAGTTGAACACGGAGAACGGCCGCATCGAGATCCGCGACAGCGTACGCCAGGGTGCGCGACACGTATACGCATTTACGAAGAATGGAACGCTGACCATGGAAGGAATTTCGGACGAGGTACAGGTCAAGGGTATCGCCCGAACTTCCTTTGGGCGAATCGATGTATCCGACACAGACTTCGACGTGGAAGCGGACGACAGCGCACGGCCAACGCTGGTGCGCTTTCGCCAGAAAGCATCCGTCGCCGGAACAGACGAAGTTCACGTCCAGTTGGAAACCAAAAACGGTTCTGTGCGGATTCTCAAATGACGTTAGGCACCGTCTGGTCACTGTGCCCGATGGGAATTAGCAGCGAACGCTACCGTCCCCGGCAGTGTTCGCTGCCATTATGTTTATGAAGGGGGAAGAATCGTGGACCGGCACCATCCCGCATATCTCGCCATCGCCATCGTCGCTGCCGCCGTCCTGCAAGTCATCCTCGTTTGGAAACTCCGGTTCGGCGTTAAGCAGACGAGCGCTCACGGCCCAGAGGAGGAGCCGAACAGTTAGGTTCGGCATCCTCGGCAGGCTGACACCTGCCATACCCCGGCTACAGCGGGTTCTTCAACAAGTTGCAAAGTCGCTGCAGGTCGTCTTCCGAATTGTAGAATCCGCAACTCACCCGAATCAGGTCTCTTTCCGGGATCCACTGCACATCAATGTCTCGCTCCCGCGCGGCTTCAACAAAGTGCCGGGAAGACACCCCCGTCACGCGAAAGCTAACAATACCTGCTCGGGCCTCGCGTGGAGTTGCGATGCGCACGGCGTTGAAGTCGAACAGCTGGTCCAAGAGTTGCCCGGACAGGCCGTGGATGCGCGAAAACGCGTATTCCCAACCGACTTGAATTCGGAGAAACTTGAGACTCTCGAGAAAGCCAATCCAGTTGGTCAACGCCGCAGCCGAGTGCTCGAGCTTGCGGGCGTCATCTGCCGCGATAAAGTGACCCGACATATTGTACAAGTGAGAAGCTTGCAGAGAAGCCTCGCCAGCGTAAGTGGAGTCTAGGACGCTCAGCAGACTGCGCCGAACGTAGACGGCCCCCGTGCCATCCGGGCCACACAGCCACTTGTGGCCGGGTATGACGTAAAAATCCACGTCCGCCTCCGGCAGGGTGAGGGGTTCTGCTCCAGCTCCGAAGCTGCCGTCCACGACGCAGTACGCGCCGACGCGGTGGGCGAGCTGAGCAATCTTCTCCAGCGGAAATCGCTGACCGGTCTGATGCGACACGTGGCAAGTGACAACCGCTTTCGTCCGCGGCGTGAGGAGAGATTGCAGTTGTGTCAACAGCTGCTCTTCCGGCAGCGTTCCGTCCAGGCGCTTCAAGACGGCTCCCCGCCTTTGCTTTTGCATGTACACCGGCACAAGCGCGTCCTGGTGCAAAGCGTCCGTGTAGACAATCTCGTCGCCTGCTGCCAGCGGCAGCCCCCACAAAATGGCGCTCAGACCGTGAGCCGTACTGTCCACGAGGGCGTACTGATCCGGATTTCCGCCGAACACGGCGCTCAGTTGCTCGCGGACTTCATGCCGCACGCAGTGGAGTTCAGCAAGGTAGTCGTGGACTGCGCGGCCCTCTGCCAACTGTGTCTCCAGGTTGTCCCGCATGGCGCTGATACTCGCATCCGGGAGCGGGCCGAACAAGCCGGTGTTGAGGAATACCACGCGCCGAACTGCAGGAAAATGCCTTCGCAGATTGTCCACGTGAGCCATGAAGAACCTCTCCCCTATCTTCGATCCTTCCAATTCGTGTGCAAGATGTCGTAGCCTCCATTGACCTCCACGACCGTGCCGTTCAACTGCCCGCTGAACGGGTGGCACAGGAAAGCGACCACCCTCGCGACGTCCTCGCCGACCGCAGGCCTGTCCGCCAGGTCTGACGTCGCCAGGACGTCCTGGATGCGCGCCGACTTTTGTTCCCCGCGGATGTCGCCAGGACACACCATGTTGGCGGTGATGCCGAATTCCCGCTCTTCCCTGGCAATCGTCCGGGTGAGTGACGCCAGCGCGGTCTTGGCGGCAGCGTAGGGGCCGCGGAACCGCCAGCCGACGGCTTCCCCTGCGCCGTCAAACCCCATCGTCACAATGCGCCCAAACCTGCGGTATCTCATATGGGGCGCCAGGCGCTGGTATATCCACAGAAAATTGGCCAAGTTCCCCTGAATCATGTTGGTCCAGAGTTCTTCCGGGTAGTCCGCGACGGCAATTCGCTCAAACACAAACGGGCCGAAGTTGTGCACAAATGCGTCCACTCGCTGCATCTCCTGCAGGCACTGGTCGACAGCCCTGAGCGTCTCTGTGCGGTTCAGCAAGTCTGCCTGGCAACACGCCGCCCTTCTCCCCATGCTTTTGGCCTTCTCAATCAGCGAAAGGGCGCTGTCCTCGCTGGTCCGGTACGTGAAGAACACGTTCCACCCGTCGTCCAGCATCGCCTCAACAATCGCGTACCCGAGCCCCGTGGCCCCGCTCGTGATAAAGACCGTGCGGTCTGACATCCATCTTTCTCCCTTCATTCTTCCTTTCATCATACCATGCCAGCGCGGTTGTCACAGGTCGCCATTGCCGCTGTATGTTGTAATCTGTTTTTCCCTCTTCTATGATGAAACTACGACACCAATGTGCCATACACATAAATCAGCCATTCGTGAGGAGGTGACCGCTGTGTACTTCAAGTTCGATCCCCGACTCGGCATCCGATTGCCCGACTTCCCCGTCGAATACGAAGACCTGTCGCAGGAAGAGCAGGAGCAGGTACTCACGGAGTGGGAAACCATTCGCTCCACCATTCCGGATCAGATCATGAAGTTTGAAGAGAAGATTGAAAGTCTGCTCGAGTCGATTCACCAGGAGGACGACTGGGATACCATCGCACTCTACTTTGACCACATTGCCGACTACGCAAGCCGAATTCACGACCTCAACACCTGGCGGCGAGTCGACCCGTCGCTCACTGTGGCTGCCTTGGAGACGGCTGCGGAACACCGCGACCGGGAAAAGTGACGCCTGCCGCGATTCAGACGTCTTGTTCCAGAATCTCCACAGACTCGATTCGGACTTCTTCGACTGGCTTGCTGCGTTCTCCCATCGCGGACATCGTCACCGGAGTGGCTGCAATCGCTTGTACCGTATCCATGCCGTCGATTACTTTTCCAAACACCGTGTAGTTCGGGTAGTTGTTCAGGTGTCTCGACTGTTCGCCTGTGCACACGAAAAACTGCGATCCGTTCGTATTCGGACCGGCATTCGCCATCGCCACGACACCGGGTTCGTACGGCAGCGCTGGTGGAAGTTCGTCTTCAAACCGGTAGCCTGGTCCGCCCGTCCCGGTTCCCGTGGGGTCTCCGCTTTGCACCATAAAATCCCGGATAATCCGGTGGAACACAACACCGTCGTAAAAACCTTCCCGGGCCAGAAAGACGAAATTGTTCACTGTCTTCGGAGCCTGCTTACTCAACAGGTCCACCGTAAAATTCCCCTTGTTGGTATGAATCACGGCCTGGTACGTCGCGTCTTCCCTCAGCAACATCGCTGGGGCGCTTGGATATTGCTTGTGTCGGCTGTGTTTGTTCACGTGGCTACTCCCTTTCCAAAATCCTTAAGTGTACAAATATCTCTCAGGATTGTTTGCCGCATGTTACCATAGACAACGCAAGATTTCAAAGACTGCAGAGGAGCCTGCCACAGCGTGTGATCTCCTCAACGAGTGCGGTGTTGCGCACACTGACCTGAGGCGCAGTTTCCTCAGGTCAGGATTGCGCAGAAGTTTGTTCGGTTAGACTGAACTATAAAGAGTTTTGCTGCAAGCATACCGCGCATCTTTGACGATGCACGGCTTTTCGCTTGAGAAAGGAAGATTTCCGTGGACCACATCACCCCGCCTGAACTTACGACTCGCACCCCAACCGAAATGCCCGCGGATCTTCCGCCCCACATCTCGACGGCATGGGTCGAACACGCGAGCCTGCGGAAGTCGCTCGACAAGACCTTTCGGACCTGGGCTTTGCATAAATGTGCAGACAATCTTCGCACATTGACAGCAATCCGGTTTGAGGTCTGGGCTGCCGAGCGCGGACTGCAATCGCCCCCTGACCTGTGTCTGGCCTACTCACACTCGGATTCCGGGCGAATTCTCGGAGTGCTCTCCGGTTTTCCGCGACACGGCCACAAAGACTTCTTCATCGAAGACATCGCGGTTCACCCGATGTACCAGTGGAACCCTCGGGCGAGCCGGGCAATCGGTCTGAAACTGCTCGAGGCCGCCATGGATGTGAGCGTACAAATGGGTTATTTCGGATGGGTCAGCTGTGCACCGGAAGAACGCGACATTCCCTTTTGGCGTGAACTTGGCTTCTCAAGACACGATTTTGTAACCTTCCGCAGGATGGGCTACTTTCACTGACCATCTATCAAACCAGCCATCAATTCATTGCCTCCACTCATAGACTGAGTCTAGAATGGTACGTGGAGGTGACTGGTCCATGGAATACCGCAGACTTGGCAAGAGTGGACTGAAGGTTTCGGAGATCGCGCTCGGCAGTTGGCTGACGTACGGCACAGTGACCGAAGTGGAACAATCCATCGCGTGCGTCAGGCAGGCGTACGAGCTCGGCATCAATCACTTTGACTGCGCCAACGTGTACGGCGCCACGCCGCATGCAGCCGAAGAAGTTCTCGGCAAGGCGCTCGCCGAATTCCCGCGCGAAAGCTACGTGGTGACCACCAAGGCGTTCTGGCCGGTTGGCGACGGCCCAAACGACCGCGGTTTGAGCCGCAAGCACATCGTGCAGGAAGTCGAAAAGAGCTTGCGCGCACTGAACGTGGACTACATAGACATCTTTTACTGCCATCGCTATGACCCGGAAACGGACTTGGAGGAAACGCTGCGCGCCATTGACGATTTGATCTCGCAGGGGAAAGTCCTGTACGCCGGGTTCAGCGAGTGGCCTGCGGACAAAATTGCGGAAGGTGTCCGCCTCCAGAAAGAGCTCGGCTTGCACAAATTCGCGGCGAGCCAGCCGGTTTACAACATGTTCAACCGCTACATTGAAACGGCCGTCATCCCCATCTGCGATACTGCGGGAATCGGTCAGGTAGTGTTCTCACCGCTTGCGCAAGGGGTTCTGACCGGCAAGTACAAGAAGGGACAACCGGCTCCGGAGGGGTCGCGAGCGGCGACGCCTCGCGTCAGCAAGTTCGTGGATCGGTTCCTCAACGACGATACCCTCGACAAAGTCGAGAAGTTGAAAGCCATCGCGAAGGAGCTCGACTTGACGCTGGCGCAACTGGCGCTCGCCTGGGTCTTGCGGTTGCCGAGCATCAGCAGTGCGCTGATTGGCGCATCGCGGCCTGAACAAATCGTGGAAAATGTGAAGGCGTCCGGCGTAAAGCTCAGCGAGGACACGTTGACTGCAATCGAGGATGTGTTGAATTCGGGCGCGGCGAAGTAACGCGCTTGAACGGTGCCGAGGGAGAACTCATTCGCGTTCTCCCTCTTTTTTAGCTAGACCGGAAGGGGACGTTGGCAAATGATCCGGTTCCAATTGTTCGACGAGGCAGTGGCCGTTGTCCGCGGGCTTGCAAAAGTGGCCAGTGTGGAACGCGTGCCGATTGCCGCTTGCGTTGGACGGGTACTCGCCGAGAACGTGCAGGCGGCCGTTTCCATGCCGCCGTTTGATCGCGCCATGATGGACGGCTTTGCGCTCCGTGCGGAAGACGTCGCCTCCTCTGCCCGGTTCACCGTAACGGGATCGTGTGCGGCAGGCCAAGTTCCTCCTTTGACCGTTCGGCCCGGCGAGGCGGTGCGCATCATGACGGGGGCAGCCATGCCGAAGGGGGCGAACGCGGTCGCGCGCTTCGAATGGTGCGCCGAACCGGAACCTGGCGTCGTCGAGGTGCTCCGGCCGATACCCGTTGGCGAGTCGGTTCAATACACTGGGGACGATGCGCGCGCCGGCGCCGTCTTGCTCCGACAGGGAACCACGTTAGGCTCTTTGGAACAGGCGTTGCTTCGAACCTTTGGCATCGCCGAGGTCTCCGTGTACCGGCGGCCGACCGTGGCAATTGTGGTGACTGGATCCGAATTGGTGCACGACCCGCTCGTGGCTTTACAGCCTGGTCAAATCTACGGTTGCAACGACCTCTTGATTCAAGGGCTCGTGGCCAAGTGCGGCGCGGAAGTCCAGTCGGTGGACCACCTGCCGGACGACCTCGAGGCTGTCTGCAGTGTCGTGCAACAGCGCGCCGCTGAGGTCGACTGCATCATCACCACCGGCGGCGTTTCCGTTGGAGATCACGATTACTTGCCGCGGGCGCTCGCGCGACTCGGAGCCGTACTGCACGTCGAGAAGGTCTGGCTGCGACCAGGATCTCCGTTTCTCGCCGCGACACTCGGCAACTGCGCCGTGTTCGCGCTGTCGGGAAGCCCGGCCGCGTGCCTGATCCAGTTCGAGACGCTGGTCCGCGCCTGGTTTGAGGCCAGTTTTGGGCGCACCGCGCCGCCCTTTCCGCACACCGGCCAGCTGATCGAAGACCTCGAACTAAAGCCTGTCAAGCACACCCGCGTACTACGTGCGAAGGCCGTAATCCAAAACGGCGTCGTGCTCGTCGACACTGGACTTTCCCAATCGACCGGAGTGTTGTCGAGCCTGGCTAAGAGTAATTGTCTGATTCGCGTCGACGATTGCCCAGTCAAAAGCGGCACCGTAGTGCCGCTTCGGTGGCTGCGTCCCTTGTGAGCCCGAAACGCAGTACATTCTTGAAAATTGTCCCTGCCTGAATTCACGTCAGGCGTTGAGCACATCCCTCCGCGTGAAGCTGTACAGGGATACTGCCAACGCAACCAACGCCCAGGCGAGGAGCACAACAACGCCTGTGACAAGGGTGATGGACTGATTCATTTGCTGCGACAGCTCTCCCGTCCAGATGGACACCAGGTCCAGGTGCGTCGGGAACAGCCATTTTATCCAGTCCTCGTGCCGGGCCATGTTGATCACGATGAACCCGATGATGACGGAACCCATCGCGGCTGCGGTGCTGACCATGGCGGAGCGGAAGAGCGTCGAGCAGAAGAAACAAATCGTCGCCACAATCACCATCGCGAACGCCGTGAACAGGCACGCGTAGAGCAAGAACTCCCACTGCGGAAGAATCCACGCGTGGTCGTAGTGTGGCACAGGAACCACGGTCTGCTGCGTTCCACCCATTCCGTCGTTTACGACCGCACTTTCAAACGTATAGACCACGTTAGCAGCCTCTGGCTGCGTGGCTCCGCGCGTGCCTAGAATCGCAATCGCGGTCAACAGCAGCGCGCCGCACACGGCAAGCGACCACAGCAATGTCGCGGTCACGCTCACCAGCCACTTGCCAATGAGAATTTTGGCTCTTGATACCGGGCGGACCAGCAGCAGTTTGATGGTGCCGTCCGTCGCTTCGCCGGAAACGATGTCCGCCACGAGGACAATCACCAGGAGCGGCAGGAAGATTCGCGCCGCATCCCCGAGAAAACCTGCTACTTCGCGGTACGCGTTTATCTCCGGCCAGGCGAGCTGGGGCACGTTGTGGTCCAGGCGGTACTGAAGGAGCTTCAGTTGCCCCTGGATACTTTCCATCTCAGCCCGCGCCTGAACGTCTTTGTTCACTTGCGCCAACAACTGGTTCAACCGCTGCTGGTAGGTGTTGATCTGCGCCTGCACGTTGTCTCTCCAGTTGCCAGCTGTGGCGGCCTGCAGGGACTTTAATTCATTCTTGGCGCTGGCCAACTGTTGCTCCGTTTGCCGCAACTCGCTGTCCCTATCTGCAGACTTGGGCTGCTGCTTCAGTTGTGAGACCCTGTGTTCCAGAAATTGAATCTGGGTCTGTGCCTGTTGCACCGGGTTGAATCGGAGTTCGTTCTGCAGCTTGTGGTAGGTGATAAGCCCAAACAGGGCGACGACACAGAGACTCAGTACCCCGGTTACCAGAAACCGGCGGCGACGAAACAGTTTCATCCACTCATTGGCAAACACGCGACCCAACTCACGCACGTGCAACACCTCCAGCCGCCACTTCGGACAGGGATTCCACGGACTTGCCTTCCGTCAGTTCGAGGAACAAATCCTCCAGGGAGTCGCGGTCCGGCTCGACCGAGAAAATGTCGATCCGCTCCTCCACCAGCCGCC
>CAZYAH010000034.1:0-12027 GCA_964645595.1 uncultured Alicyclobacillaceae bacterium
CATTTATGGATCCGATAAGCGTTAGACTGCTCGTCTGAGGAGGGATGAATGTGGAGACGTATGTACTGTCCAGAAATTCAGCGATTGGCAAGGTGTTCTTCGGACTGTGCCTGAGTCTCGTCACTGCGTTCGCTGGGGTGTACGCGGGACAGTATGTTCCGCCCGGGTTGATCATGCTGCTCGCAGTGGTTGAACTAGGGATGATTGTGGTCGCCATGATCATGCAGCGCCGGCGGTCGATTGGCATGCCGTTTGTGCTCCTGTTCACGTTTATCTCCGGCATTACGCTGCGCTACACGCTGTCCACGTACGCTATGGAACTCGGGTGGCCGCTCGTCTTGAAGGCCATCGGCGTAAGCGCAGCCGCCTTCCTCGTCGCGGCCGTGGTCGCGTCGCGCACGAGTTTTGACTTCTCGTTTCTCGGCGGGTTCTTGTTCATCGGCCTGATTGCGATTCTCGCCATGGGGATCGTCTCAATTTTCACTGGGTTTTCGACGATGGCAGAGCTCGTCTATTCGCTGCTCGGCATTGCCGTGTTTATCGGGTACGTGCTGTTTGACGTAAACCGATTGGCGCGAGAAGGAGTTTCAGAACAGCTCGTCCCGTGGGTTGTGCTGTCGCTGTACCTCGATTTCGTCAACCTGTTGCTGTTTGTATTGCGGCTGATAGGCGTGCTGGAATCGGATCGCAGATAAATCGCGGAGCTTCGTCCACTTCTGACAAGGGAATGCGGGCGCGCAGCTCTTGACCTTGCGAATCTTCGGTCACTATAATATAAAGCAAATTTCAGAGCGCGGCCGAAGACGAAAAGTAGTAGCAGTTGCGCGTCTGTGCAGAGAGCCGGCGGTTGGTGCGAGCCGGTCAGACAGGCACTGTGAACTCGTTTCCGAGGCTCCTGTGGGAACCGTTCCAGTACCGCAGGACGTAGACCGACGTTACCGGTTAAAGTGGAGGACTTCGAGCGGCATCTGGGATTTGACATCCGCTTGAAGACTCAACATAGGTGGTACCGCGGGATTCACCTCTCGTCCTATGCTGACGAGAGGTTTTTTGACGTTCTGACAGCAACAGACCAGTAGGAGTGGTGGCAGTGAACTACAATCATCAAGCGATTGAAGAAAAGTGGCGCAAGCGCTGGCAAGAGACCAATGCGCACCAGGTAAACGAAGCGAGCGGAAAGCCGAAGTACTACTGCCTGGACATGTTCCCGTATCCGTCCGGGAACGGCCTGCACGTAGGGCACTGGCGCGGCTACACCATTTCCGACGTGTGGAGCCGCTACAAGACGCTGCAAGGCTACGAGGTCCTGCATCCCATGGGTTGGGACGCGTTCGGCCTGCCGGCGGAGAACGCAGCCATCAAGCTGGGTATTCACCCGGCGGTTTCAACGGCCAACAATATCGCCAACTTCAAGGAGCAATTGCAGCAAATCGGCGCGATGTACGACTGGAGCCGCGAAATCAACACGAGCGATCCCGATTACTACAAGTGGACCCAGTTCTTCTTCGTGAAAATGTTTGAGCGCGGCCTGGCCTACCGCAAGAAGATGCCCATCAACTGGTGCCCGAGCTGCAAAACGGGGCTGGCCAACGAAGAAGTGGTGGACGGCACGTGCGAGCGCTGCGGGACCGAAGTGACCAAGAAAGAAATGAACCAGTGGATGCTGAAAATCACGGCATACGCTGACCGCCTGCTGAACGACCTGGAAAAGCTCAACTGGCCGGACAAGGTCAAGCGCATGCAGGCGGCCTGGATTGGCCGCAGCGAAGGCGCGAAACTCTTGTTTTCCGTCGTGGGCCACGACCAGCAAATCGAGGTGTTCAGCACGCGGCCGGACACCATCTACGGTGCGACGTACATGGTTTTGGCTCCGGAGCATCCGCTGGTTGAGCAGATCACGACGGACGAGCAGCGCGCCGAAGTGGAGGCGTACGTCAAGGAGGCGCTGAAAAAGTCTGCTGTCGCGCGGCAGATTGTCGACAAGACGAAAACCGGCGTGTTCACCGGCGCCTACGCGGTCAACCCCGCGACGAACCAGCAGATCCCGATTTGGATTGCCGACTACGTGCTAATGGACTACGGGACCGGCGCCATCATGGCGGTCCCCGCGCACGACGAACGCGACTACGAATTCGCCAAGGCGTTTGGGCTGCCGATTGTCACGGTGGTCGCCCCAGAGGACGGCTCTGTGGGGGACGGCGAACTGTACACGGGGCCGGGTCGGCTCGTCAACTCCGGTCCGTTTGACGGTCTGACGGTGGAAGAAGGCAAACAGGCGATTGTCAAGGCCCTGGCGGAAAAGGGATTGGCCGAAGCCACCGTGACGTACCGGATGCGCGACTGGGTGTTCGCTCGCCAGCGGTACTGGGGTGAACCGATTCCCATCATCTACTGCGACAAGTGCGGCACGCTGCCGGTTCCGGTAGAACAACTGCCGGTGCGGCTGCCGGACGTGGAGCGATACGAGCCGACTGGGACCGGCGAATCGCCGCTTGCTGCGATTGAATCGTTTGTGAACACCACCTGCCCGAAGTGCGGCGGTCCGGCGCGCCGGGAAACTGACACGATGCCGCAGTGGGCGGGATCCAGCTGGTACTTCCTGCGGTATCCGGATCCGCAAAACGACAAGGAGCCGTTCTCCAAAGAGGCGGCGAACAAGTGGCTGCCGGTCGACATGTACATCGGCGGCGTCGAGCACGCGGTCCTGCACCTGTTGTACGCGCGCTTCTTCACGAAGGTCATTCACGACCTCGGCCTGATTGACTTCGACGAGCCGTTCCAGCACCTGTTCAACCAGGGCATGGTGACGCTAAACGGCGCGAAAATGAGCAAGTCGAAGGGGAACGTGGTCAACCCGGAAGACATCATTGAACAGTTTGGCGCAGATTCGCTGCGGATGTACGAACTGTTCATGGGGCCGCCGGAAGAAGACGCGGAATGGAATACAAACGGGCTGGAAGGTGTCTACCGCTTCCTCGGCAGGGTTTACCGCCTGGTTGCGACGCACGCAGAACATCCGGCTCCGACTCGGCCGTCGCTGGAGAAACTGCGCCACCGATTCGTGGCAACTCTGAACGAGCGCATGGAGAGCTTCCGTCTCAACACCGCGGTCAGCGCGTTTATGGAGTATGTGAACGCGCTGGCGGACGAAGCCGACCAGGGACTCGACCGGGCAACCCTGGAGACGCTGGCGGTCACCATCGCTCCGTTTGCCCCGCACCTTGGGGAAGAGTTGTGGGAGCGCCTCGGGCACAGCGAGTCGGTGTTCAAGACAAGTTGGCCAACGTACGATGAACGCTGGCTGAAGGACGAGGAAGTCGAAATTGCGGTTCAGGTGAACGGCCGCGTTCGGGCCCGGTTGACCATCCCGGCGGACGCCACGCAGGAGGTGGCCGTTTCCGCAGCGAAGGCGCACCCAGATGTGGCGGAGTGGGTGACCGGCAAGGAGTTGGTCAAGGAAATCTACGTGCCTGGCCGTCTGGTCAGCCTGGTTGTCAAAGGCTGAGTCAGCGGGACTCCGACGGCCTATCAATTCGCTTCGTAATCCGGAACGGGAAGGATTTTGCGCGGGCGATGGGGAATTCGCATAGAAGTCCCTGTCGCCCGCCTTGTCGTTGAATGGCGACGGCCCGCGAATGGAGGGAGCAGCATGGGGCGCAGTCAGGTTCGCGATTCGAAGCGATACGCTGTAATAGCGAAGCAAATCCGAGACTGGATTGAGGCTGGCGAACTTCGGCCGGGAGACAAATTGCCGTCCCTGGCAGAACTCGCCGAACAGTTTTCGTGCAGCCGGGCAACGATTCGCGAAGCGCTGAGCACGCTGAGAGGCCAGGGGCTGGTGGAATTCCGCCACGGCGATGGGACGTACGTCCGAACGGCGAACGTTGAAATGTGGATGGAACCCCTGGATGCGGCGCTGTTGCTCGCGACAGGACACGTACAGCAACTGATGGAACTGATGACAGTGCTCCTCGCTGGGATGGCCGGCGTTGCGGCGCAGCGTTGCGATGAGGCCGACCTGGCCAAGTTGACTCAGGCGCTCTTTCGCCTCGAGTGCGCCGAGCCGCACGCGGAAGACGCGGTCCTTGCGGAAGTCGGTTTCTACCTGGCGCTGTCCGAGTGCACGGGCAACGTCCTGTTTGAAAACATCGTGCGCGTACTGCAGGAGGCGCTGCGTAGTTGTCTGCGCTTGGTGCAGGACGTGCGGCCAACTGGTACGGCCACCTGTCGGGCCCTGTTTGACGCTGTCCAAAGCGGCGATGTCGCACTCGCGCGCGAAGTGGCATACGAGTTCGGCGATTTCATGGCACGAAGCATTGCAGCCGCGCGGGAGTCTGCCGCAGAGCGACCGACCTGTTAAGTCGCCGGCTGGCAGATAGGCGTCCTACACTTTCCATTTGCTCCGAAAAAGTGTATAATACAGCATGTAAGCGCTATCATAACGCCGAATTCTCCACAGGAGAAACGGGGGAACCAATTTTCGCTGGGGCGCTCCCGCGAAGCGCATGTAGCGGGCTCGCGTCGCAGCGTGGGGTTGAATTCTCTCCGCGAAGAGGAGAGAAGGGGCATCTTGCAGTCCCGACCCGTCAGCTAACCTCGTAGGCAGTGCAAGGGAGACGATTGGGAATGCCAAAGATTTTGATAGCCGCTTTTGGAAAGGAAAGCTTGACGTACGTCCGGCGATGCCGCCAACTGGGTTTGAGTGTGCGAATACTCGACTGCGTCGACGTGTACCACAAGCAGTTGTTGCGCTGGTTTGGCGACGACCTTTTGCATGTCAACGGTCGTCGGTCGGATGTTCGCAAAGTGGTGTCCGAAGAAGCGTTTGATGCCGCAATTGTCCAGGAAGACGCCAATTTTGTGAAGAGCGCGCTGATTGTGCAATCGCTCCGGGAGGCCGGGGTGCGAACGATTATCGTCGTGACGCAGGATCCGGAAAAGAAAATGCTCTATCGGCGATGTGGCGCGCATCGCGTGATTGTAGCGAACGACGTTGAACAGGCGTGGCTGAAGTTGAGTCCAATGCTGCCAAGTTTCGCGACGGCGTAATTTTGGCGTTTGAATTCCAGGTGTCAACGGAAATTCAGTAGGCAGAGGGGAACTCCCGCACTCATTCGGTTCCGGTCGGACCAGTGATGGGGCGGGAGTTTGTTTACATTTTCGACCGGGATGGACACAAACACATCTCGCAAATGTGCTATCATCTTGTCAAGTGGCATTCCCGCTTTGGGAGGAGAAGACTCTTGTCGCAAACAGCGAAAGTTCTCTACTTCTTTGTTGCACTCGGCATCATGGCTTGTTTTGCTGTCGGGAGCGTGATGTTGGCCAAAGAACGGCCAGTTCCCGCTCTTGTGCTGTTTGTGGTCGCATTTGTGGCGACTGGTATCGGCTTCGCAGTGAAAGGGAAGCTGATGAAGCGATAATCGTTCGGGCTGACGTTTACAACGGTTGAGAAGGGTGGTATGCCTTAACGTGACAACCCGCTCGAGATCTCCGCAGGTACAGAGATACCTCTGGCGCCTGGCAGAAGTCCTCACCTTGCTGGTCCTCATCACGCTGGCCTGCCTCGCCTTTGTGTGGATTTACGACTACATTCTGCCGTTTGTGATTGGCGGCTTTTTTGCCATCATGCTGTTGCCGCTTGTGCGCTCGCTCGAACGGCGCGGAGTTGGCCGCGTCGCGTCCGTGGCCACTGTGCTCGTCAGCATTGTGATCCTCCTGGTGGCCCTGTCTACTTACGTCGTCGTCGCAGTCGCGCGCGAGGCAACCATGTGGACGCAGACCACCACGGCGCAGTTCGGCCTGATTCAGGCGTGGTTTGACGCAAAGCTCAACTACGGCAAGGCGATATTCGGGCAGTTGCCGCCGACGGTGTCCAAGCAGTTGACCGATGCTGCAGAAAACTCATTAACCCACGTGGAACAAACGTTCACCGGGATTGCGGGTAGTCTCATCCACGCCGTGACGCTCTTGCCTGAGTACATCTTTGTCGTCGTGATTGCGCTGATTGCGACGTATTTCTTCCTCGTCAACCGCGACCGCATGTTCCGGACCTTCCTCGCCGCCCTGCCGCCTGGCTGGTCGGACAAGGTCCCGGTGGTCGCAGACGACATGATGCGCGCATTTGTAGGGACGATTCGCGCACAGGTAGTCCTCATGCTGTTGTCCGCGGTGCTCGGCGTCATCGGCATGTGGATTGCGGGCATTGACTACGCGGTCATCCTCGGCATCCTGTTTGGTGTATCGGGCCTGGTACCGATTCTCGGTTCCGCCATTTTGACCGTGCCGTGGGCGATTGGCGCACTGGTGGTAGGCGACATTCCGCTCGCCATCAAGGTGATTCTGCTACAACTTGCCATCTCTCTCATCCGCCACGTCGTCGAGCCGAAAATTCTCGCGGACAGCGTTGGGCTCGACACGTTGTCGACGCTCTTTGCATTGTACGTCGGCATGAAGGTGATGGGGGTTGTCGGCCTGTTCTTTGGCCCGATTATCCTTATTGGCATCAAATCGCTGCTGCGGATTCGATTGCTCGTCGACTTTTTCCCGCAGTCGGACATCGCTGTGTCGCAGGATGTTGGCGACTTTGCAGGCGAAAACCGGACATTTTCGGGATCACCGACTTCGGTCAGTCATAGCGATGCCTCCCAAGAAGGGAAGACGTGACCTTGACAAAGCTGCTCAGTTTGCGGGCGAACGGAGTTCGGCACCGGGAGTGGTCTTCTGCTGAAGTGACCCCGGATCCGTGGAGTTTCCTCATCCGCCCAGGGCAGCTTGTCGAGGAGGTGGACGGCAGGAGGTGGTGCAGTCCGTACCCTGTTGTCGCACTGTTCTGGCCTGGAGCGTACTATCAGGTGTTTTTGCTGCTGAAGGAAAAGTCAACCGATTACTACTGCAATGTGATTGCTCCGGTGCGTTACTTGGCAGAGGAGCGTACAGTAGCGTTCACCGATTTGGACATTGACGTGGTCGTCTCGGGGCGGCGTGTGGAAGTTGTAGATTTGGATGAGTTTGCGGTCCGCAAGGCGGATTATTCGGAGGACTGGCAACGAGAAGCGCTGCAGGCCAAGGATGAATTGGTCCGCATGGCGTCGTCACAAGCAGGGCCGTTTGCGCCCGCCACGGCAAACTGGTGGCGGGCTTACTGGATGTCCACAGGAATTGTATGAACCTTTGACTGCAGGGTCACTCCGAGCGCTTGGTTCCGTCTGCTTCGAGCAATTTTCGGGCACGCTCCATGATAGCGAACAGCGCTTTCGAATCCTCTTCGAGCTGTTCCGGCGTGATGTCCGCCAACGATTCACTTCTGCCTGCGCGCGCCGGCTGGCTCTCCAGTTCGCGAATGCGCTCCCTCAGTCGGGCATTGTCCTGTTCCAGCTCATCCACTTGCTTGCGCAGCTTCTGGTATTGTGCGTCGAAGGTCTGCAGGAACACAATGACGTCCTTCATGGAGTCGGAAGACGTCACCGTGGCGGTGCTGGCTGCAGTCCGCCGCGACTGGGTGGCGCCTACGCCCGCCTTTTGCGCAGCTTTTCGCTCCTGTTTTGCTGCCTCGATTTCGGCGCGCAGATCCTTGCGCAGTACCCCGTTCCAGCGGTAACCACAGGCAGCCGCGGTCCGGCCCAGTTCGTTCGCGGCTTCCTCAAATGCGCGCAACTGCGTACTTCCCGAGCGAATGTGATTTAGTACAATGGCTGACAGTTTATCATCGTCTTCCTGGGTCCATGCGTCGGATCTAGTGACCCACTTCTCTACGGTGTGCACGAAAATTCCTCCCTCGCGTCTGTACTATTCTTTATTGCCATGGTGTACGAGATTCATACAATTCCCTGCTGAGAGGCTCTATAACATGCTATGTCGGAGGCAGCGGATCGTGACCTGAAAGTTGAGAAAATCGTAGAGTCCAACTTTCATTCCAGTCCACTCCGCTTGGGAACGCCAGAATTTGCGAACAGGAGTTCGCCATTGTTTCGGCGAACAAGTGATAGAGACCGGAAAGGAGTCTGTCGACATGCAGCTAGCAATGCTACTGGATGAGTGGCGAAGAACGCCGTCGTTCATGGAACAGGTAACGCGCTGGGAGATCACTCCGGCCAGTTTGCCGCGTTACCGGGACATACCGGCGTGGGTACATACACAAGTGCGAGAGGCTCTCGGCAAACGCCGCATCCCGCAACTCTACTCGCATCAGTTCGATGCGGTGAACGCCATACACGAGGGGCGGAACGTCATGGTGGTCACCCCGACGGCGAGCGGGAAGACGCTGTGTTACAACCTGCCCGTGCTCGACGCCATCTGCAAGGATGAAAACACGCGCGCTCTCTACATGTTTCCGACCAAGGCCCTGTCCCAGGACCAGGTTGCCGAATTGCACGAGCTCGTCTCCGGCCTGTCCACCGAAGTTCAGTCGTATACGTACGACGGGGATACTCCGTTGCACGCCCGCCAGCGAATACGTGAGGCGGGACACATTGTCGTGACCAACCCGGACATGTTGCACGCCGCCATTCTTCCCCATCACACGAAATGGCTGCGGCTCTTTGAGAATCTGAAATACGTGGTGATTGACGAAGCGCATATCTACCGCGGCGTGTTCGGGAGTCACGTCGCCAACGTACTGCGTCGGCTGTCCCGCATCTGCGCCTTTTACGGCAGTCGACCGCAGTTCATCCTTTGCTCCGCAACGGTGGCGAATCCGGAAGAACTTGGCCGCGAACTGATTGGGCAGGACGTGGTAGTCATCGGGGAGTCCGGCGCGCCGCAGGGAGAACGGCACACGGTGTTCTACAACCCGCCGATTGTCCAGCCGCAGCTGGGGTTGCGCAAGTCTTCCCTGCAGGAGGCGCGGAGACTTGGCGTCCGGCTGATCACGGAAGGGATTTCGACCATCGCCTTCGTGAAGACGCGGACGCAGGTGGAGGTGCTGTCCTCGTACTGGAAGACAGGCGTGCCGGAACGGTTGCGCGAGCGGGTGATGGGGTACCGGGGCGGCTACTTGCCGACAGAGCGCCGGCGTATTGAGCGGGGATTGCGATCCGGTGAGATCCTCGGCGTGGTCAGCACCAACGCGCTGGAACTCGGCGTGGACATTGGTTCCCTGGAGGCGTCCATCACCGTCGGTTACCCTGGCTCCATCGCGTCCTTTCGCCAGCAGAGCGGGCGGGCAGGGCGGCGTCAGGGCATCTCTTTGTCCCTGCTGATTGCGAATGCGTCCGCTCTCGACCAATACATCGTGCATCACCCGGAGAGCGTCCTGAACAGCTCGCCCGAGGCGGCGCGGCTCTACCCGGAGAACCTCCTCATCCTGGCGGATCACCTCAAGTGCGCGGCGTACGAGCTGCCGTTCTCACCGGACGAGACGTTCGGCGTCGAGACGACCGCGGAGATCCTCGACTACCTGGTGGCCAACCGGGTATTGCACCAGGGCAAGGACGGGCGCTACTTCTGGATGTCCGACGCCTTGCCCAGCCACGGGGTGTCGCTGCGCAGCGCGGCCCAGGACAACGTGGTCATCATCGACGAGAGCGCTGCGAAGCCGAAGGTGATTGGCGAGACCGACCGCTTCAGCGCGCTGACCACGCTGCACGAAGAAGCGATTTACCTGCACCAGTCAAAGTCGTACCAGGTGGAGCGGCTCGACCTGGAAAACGGCAAGGCGTTTGTCCGCGCGGTCGAGGCGGACTACTACACCGACGCCGAGCTGGCGGTGCGGCTGCGCGTGTTGGACGTTTTGCAGGAACAGCCGGTAAACGACGGCAAACTGGTGCACCGCACCGGCGAGGTCATGGTCAACGCGATGGCGACCCTGTTCAAGAAGATCAAGTTTGACACGCACGAAAACCTCGGCTGGGGGAAGATTCACTTGCCCGAAGCAGAGCTGCACACGGTGGGCTACTGGTGCCAGTGGGAGCGGGACTCCTTGCCGTTTGCCAACAGCCAGTGGGAGAGTGCCCTGTTGGGCGCGGTTCACGCGCTGAAGCACGCGGCTTCTCTGTTGTGCATGTGTTCGCCTTCCGACATCCACACGGCGGTAGAGATCCGCGACCTTATCCACGGTCTGCCGACGCTGTATCTCTACGACGCGTACCCGGGCGGCGTCGGGCTTGCCGAACGCATCTACAAATGTGCTTCCGACGTGTTTGCCACGGCGTTGCAGATGGTCGACGAGTGCCCGTGCGAGGCGGGTTGCCCAGCTTGCATTGGGCCGCAGCGGGACGAGGCGGCGAAGCAATGCGCAAGGCAGTTGCTCGCCTCCGCGGTGGTCGGTCAAGGAGTGGCTGTGTAAATGGCCCGGTCGTTGCTCGAGCGGTTGCAGGCTCTCGAACAGTCCGTCGGCAGGAGATCGCTCCCGGACGAGCCGGCGCCGTCTGCGCCTCCGCCGTCGCCGCTGGACGACGAACGCAGCGAGTTGGAAGAGCCGCTGTCGAAACTGGGGTTCCAGCGGATCGAACAGAACGGAAGCCAATGCTGGGTAAGGGTCTTGCGCTACGACTTGCTCACTGTGCACGGACCGGCGCGGTTCGGCGACTTGTTGCATGCGGAACTGCACGCATTGTTCAAGGCGGCGCGCGAACAGGTAGCGGATGCGCACAGGCTCCGCTTCTACGACACGGAGACGACGGGGCTGGGCACGGGCGCGGGAACCATCCCGTTTTTGCACGCGGTCGGGCAATTCGAAGGGGACGAGTTTGCCGTCTACCAGTACTTTTTGAGCGACTACGGGGAGGAAGCGGCGCTGCTGGAGAAAATGGTGTCCAGCCACTTTCCGGACAATGCCGTGGTGGTCACCTTTAACGGCAAGTCGTTCGACTGGCCCTTGCTGAAGAACCGCCTGCGCCTCTACCGCCAGCCCGTGCCGGAACTGCCCCACGTTGACCTGTTGTATCCGAGCCGGCGGCTCTGGAAACGAAACCTCGAGCGCGTCTCTCTGGGTTCCGTGGAACAGCACATTCTCGGCCTCGAGCGAGTCGACGACCTGCCGGGCAAAGAGGCGCCCAACCGATACTTCGCCTACGTGGAGAACCGGGACGCGGACCTGATTGCCCCGGTCCTCGACCACAACGCAACCGACGTCTGTAGCCTGGTGGTGCTTGCGAACGTCCTCGCGGAGACGCTGAACGGGGAGCGTTCACAGGCGTGGGCCGGCGAACGACTGGCCGTCGGCCGCTACTACGACGAATGGCAGGAGTACGACTTGGCTGAGCAGTGCTACGTCATGGCGCTGGAATGCCCGGATGCCCACTGGCGGGAGCACTGGTTGTACAGCCTGTACCTCAAGCGCCGGGAGCGCTGGGAAGAGGCCTTGCAGGTGTGGGAGGAGATGGCCGAGCGGTTTGCCTGGAGCGTACAACCGGCGGTGGAGCTGGCGAAGTACTACGAACACCGCGCCCGCGACTTGGCGGCGGCCAGGCGCTGGGTGGAGTACGCTCTGGATAGAGCGCGAGAACAAGAGTACCTGCGGCGGCGGATCGCTGTGGGCCGAGGCCGCGAAGGTGCCGAAAGCAACCTGGTTGTCGAGGCGCTGCAGCATCGGTTAAGCCGTATTCTCCGCAAGTCTGGCGAGGGGAACCTTGCATCTGTCTGACAACTTGGCTACGTTAGAAGGAAAAATATTCACCGCGCGCCGAGTTGGGTTGGCGCCAGTCGCAGAGGAGGTTGCACGTTGAAGACACGGGAAGAAGCTTTGGCGTTGTTGCACGAATACACCGAAAGCGAGTCGCTGCGGCGCCATGCGTACGCGGTCGAAGCGGCGATGCGGGCGTACGCGGAGAAGTACGGCGAGGACGTGGAGAAGTGGGGGATTACCGGCCTGCTCCACGATTTTGATTACGAGAAGTACCCCACGCCGGAAGGACACACGGTGGTCGGCGCCAGGATTCTCGCGGAATTGGGCTATCCAGACGACGTGATTTACGCCATCCGCGCACACGCGGACTACAACCACCTGCCGCGCAACACGCTGCTGGCGAAGGCGCTGTTCGCCTGCGACGAGCTGTCCGGGTTCGTGATGGCCGTGGCGATGGTGCG
>CAZYAH010000035.1:0-11906 GCA_964645595.1 uncultured Alicyclobacillaceae bacterium
GTTGGCCAAGTACCCGTTCTTCGCTGAGTACGCCGTGATATCCATAGCACGAAATTCCCCGTATGTTGATGACATCCACCCCATTTATCCCCCGTTCCGCCATGACGTGGTACTTCGTTGCAATCTGTGAGCAAAGCGTCAGCCAACTGTCCGTTCACACCAAATTGAAAGGTCCCCGTTCCACACCTGGTCGGTTGCGTCGCGGTGGTCAGCCAGCACAGGATCTCGGAGCATAAGGTAAAAGTTGCTGACTGGCAATTCGCCAAGACCGTGCTTTCGCGCGAAGATCTTCAGCGCCTCCGCCATGCCGGCGGTGTTTGCCGACTGGTTGGACCCATCCCGGTAGAACGCATACAGCGTGTCCGCGACCGGGCTGCGGACAAAACGGCCCACCTCTTTGGCGCGCAGGAAGAAGTCCCAATCCCAGTAGTGAGATACTGACGGGTCAAACCCGCCAATCTCCTCGTGTATCGACCGACGATACAACACTGCTGACGGCACAATCGGATTGTACGCCTGTAGCAAAGACGCGGCGTCTTTCCAGGCGAAGGTCCCCCGCTCCACGAGGTGAAGGCCGTGTGAACTGCGCTCCAGCAACACAATTTCCGCATCGCCGTAAGCCAGGACTGCTCGAGACCCCGCTCCTTCGAAGCGTTCGAGAAGATTAGTGAGATGTGTCGGCAACCAGATATCATCGTCATCGCAAAAGGCAATCAGGTCTCCCGTGGCCATTTCCCGCGCAATGTTGCGGGCCTCTACCTGTCCGACGTTGCTGCTCAGATTCGTGTAGCGGATGGAGATCCCGGGGAACTGCCTGACCACCGCGTCAATTGCGGTGCCACCGTCGTTGACCACGCACACTTCCAGCTCATATCCCCCTGGCTGTTGGCGCTGAATGGCGCGCAAACAACAAGCCAGTTCGGTCGGCCGCTCGTATGTCGCGATAAGTGCGCTGACCTTGTGCACAAATGTCCACTCCCGTCAAGTAAAACCGTCACCCAAAACAATTCACAATATTCGTAGAACGGCTGGAAAACACACGAACTGAAATGTAGAATAATGATAACACGTCTGGCGCATTCCACGCGGCGCCGAGGAGGGAGCCAGTCCGAAATGTCGAGCGTTCACACTTACAAAGTCCACGGAGAGTGGACTGGAGACCGACAAGGCGTAGGAATCATCGAAGGAACTGGATTGTCGACCAAATTCAGTGTTCCGTCCAATCTGGGCGGCCCCGGCATTGGCACGAATCCGGAAGAACTGCTCCTCAGTGCTGCTTACGGCTGTTACCTCATCACCCTGACCATTCTGCTGACAAACCGCAACGTCCCGTTTACGCGCATCGAACTGGAATCCGAAGGGTTTGTAATCAACGACAAAGGGCTGCAATTTGACCGCATTGAGCATCGCCCGACGATTTACGTGGATCAGCCCGTTGACGAAGAATACGTGGTCACCTTGGCGCAGCACGCGGAACACGCCTGCATGGTGTCCACGGCATTGCGGGGAAACGTGGCGGTGAGCGTCGAGCCGCGAGTTTTGGTGCAAGCCACGCAGTAGCGGCAGATGAATGGCAGGGTTTAACGCTGCGGGGCAGCTGCGAATACATGCAACCAGGCTGTTGTTCGGTTCACGCGTTCCACACCGCGAATACTTACGGGGCTGCCCCCTCAGTGCTTTGGCACTTTTGGGACAGCCCTGTTGTTACAAGCTGGCGATGCGCCTTGAGTTGACAATCTTCTGAATCCCTCTGCTGGCAGTGTAGAAAAAGAGCAATGCACCCAAGATCCGGAGCACGGACGAAGTAATCATGCCGACGTCCATGTTGAATGTATTGAGCAGCCAAATTCCAACTTCCGGTGCGACAAATCCAACCACCGACAGAGCGACATTGTAATAGGCAATGTAGGTTGTCCGGTGCTCGGGAGGAGACACCTCCAACAAATAGTTGAACAGGAGCAGGAGCGTCCCCGCTAGCGGAATTCCCGTGAACAGGTTAACGATGCAGAGATACACCATGTTGGTGGACATAATCGTGAGCACCGGAGCGAGTCCCATTCCGAGGGCGGCCCAGGCCATCATTTTCCCGGTTCCGTACCGCTCCTCCATTCGCCCCCACCAGCGGAACGTGAGAATCTGCCCTAACTGGTTGGCCACGGTAATCATCCCGAGCCAGAACGCGGGCGCGTGCGCCGTCCGAATCTGGTAGATGTTGAACAGCGGCCACGACATCTGCCAGGCAAAGTTAAAGAACAACAACGCACCGACAACCCACACAAACGCCCGATTCCGAATCATATCCTTGATGGCTTGGCCCCGGATGTTGCGAACGCCCCGGACGATGACAGAAACCTGATTGTCCGCCGGTGCAGCTGGCTCATCGTGCCAAAACAGCAACAAAATTTCCATGAACGAAAAGAGAACCGTTGCAATAAACGCTATCTGATACGGCCACTGCAAGTGCTTGTCAAACTGCTGCAACACCAGACCGGTTCCAAACGTCACCAACAGACCGACAATCGTCATTACGCGGTTGCGCTCGCTGAAAAACACAGATCTCCGCTCGGCCGCAATGATGTCTCCCATCAGAGCCTGCCAGGACAAGTCACCGAAGGACTGAGGAACCCGGGTCAAGGCAACCAGCCAGACGACCCAAAGTGCAGCGTCGCCAATCGGCAACAGCGGAACGAGGGCAATCCAGACGTAAAACGACCGCGAGACAATGGTGGCAATGGCACAGAACCGTTTCTTGCTGCGGGTCCGCCCAATCAGGACGGCGGCCGCCAGCATGGCAAACAGATTGACGAGCGAAGGAAGCGAATTGAGCAAACCCATTTCTTCGTTCGTCGCATGCAGTGCGTCGAGCAGGTACATGGCGACAAAGTTGTTGACGATGCTCATGCTCACGGTGGCAAAACAGCCGTTCCAGATGCTTAAACGCTCATTGTCTCGACCAAACCATGCGCGCAACACTGTGCTGTCCTCTCCCCATGCAGTCACATGACTTCATATTGACAGGAGATAGCCCCGCTGACAATAGGGAGGAACACGAAAATCACGAGATTCGAAATAGAATTGCGAAGAATTTGTCCTTCCGAATTTGTCCTTCCGGGCGAACGGATGCCTATGTGCTTTCGGGAGACGCCCTGTCCAGCGCTGCTGCAATCTCCGCCCCAAAGAGCAGGACAATACTGCCGATATACATCCAGAAGACAAGCAACATGACGGCGGCCAATCCCCCGTAAATCATCTGGTAGCGCACCAAATGGCTTGCGTACCAGACGAATATGCTGCGGCCGAGATCCAACAGCAATGTCGCCGTCATGGCGCCAGGCAGCACGCAGTTCCACGGCGTCCTTCGGGCCGGCAGATATCGATAGAAGACAGAAAAACTCACAAACAGCGAGAGCGGAAAGAGAGTCCGCGACCACCCTTGCAACCAGGTCAGCCAGGACAGCGGCCCGGACTGGATAAAGGCTATATACTCCAGGGCAGGTGCAACCGCCATGCCCACCACCGTGCACAGAATTGCCAATAAGAGCACCATGACCATGAGGAACGACACGACTCGGCGGGCGACGAAGGAACGCTGCTGTTCCCAAATCACATCCATCGCCTGCTGAACGGCGAGAAAGCCACTCATCGCCGACCACGCCAACGTCAATGCGCTAAACAGACCAACCTTTTGACCTACTTCCGCCAACGTCGACACATGGTCGTGAATGAACTTCTGGGCGTCTTGCAGGTCCGGAAAATACGGTCCCAGGATGCTTGTGAGAACCTGCTCTACCCGGTACGTCGGAACCACCATCGACGCCAGAAAAATGGTGAGGAGAAGAAACGGAAACAGCGAAAAAAAGGCGTAGAACGTTATGGCGGCCGCACGCGACGCTATGTCGTGCCTTCCAATCGCCGCGGCGAGGTCCCATGTAAAGCGCATAACCAAACTTTCATTTGAGTCCGGTTTTGTCATCCTGGCCACCTCACGCAGCTGCTCCCAACCAGCCAATGTCGGCTGTCGTAAGCCGCCGTTCTTCGTCTACACCTTAATCTCCAGCTCCGTCAGCAGTTCCGCAAACGCTGCCGGCAAGGGCGCATCCACCTCAATTTCTTCCTCGTCGTAGGGATGGTAAAAGGCCAATCGGATGGCGTGCAACGCTTGTCCCGAACGAATTCGAACCCGGCCCACGCCGGCACCTCCGCCGTACAACGCATCCCCGACAATCGGGCACCCGATGGCAGACAAGTGAACCCGAATCTGGTGCGTTCGGCCCGTGTCCAAGTGGCACTCGAGCAGCGACACTCGTCCGTTCCCAACCGCCTTCTCACATAGCACTTGGTAGCGAGTCTTCGCATACTTGCCGGTCTTGGATACGCGATACCGCCCTGCCACGTGCCGATCCCGGCCAATGGGCAGGGAGATCTCACCCGTCCTCTCTGGCGGAACACCTTGCACCAGGGCCCAGTACACCCGCCGGACCTTGCGCTCCGCGAGCAGCCCGTCGAGCGCCCTCGCGATGTACCCGTGTTTTGCGTACAGAATGGCACCCGTGGTGTCCTTGTCCAGTCGGTGCACATGGCGCACCCGCCGCGCCTCGCCGTTCTCCAGGTAATGTCTCGCCACCATGTGCGCCAGCGTCGGCGCCTCTGCCGACTCCGAAGAATGGACTATCAAGCCTGCCGGCTTGTTCGCGACCAATACGTGTTGGTCCTCGTACAAGGACTCGGCGCTGGGCGCCGCCACTAGGTCCACTGGGTCGACGCCGTAGTCCTCTTCGACGTCTCCAATCAGCCGAATTTTCCGGACATCGTCGAGGCAGTTGGCTGCGCCCACAGCTTGTGCACCGACCAGTACTTTGCCTTCCGCAAGCCGCTTGCGCACAAACCCTGACGGCAACAGCAACTTTTCCTCCAACAACTCCGCCACCGAACGCCCAACCCAGTGCTTGTCCGGCGTGACCAGCAAGCTGTCCCCGACGACCTCGACGTGCAAGCGAACGCCCCCTTACCATACATCTTTTCCGCCATTCGGGGGCTGCAACCGCCGTGCGGGCGCCGATAGCATCCTTATGTCGCAGTCCCCCGAAACATGACAAAAGCGCGATGCGATGCGCACCGCGCGAATTTGTATCCGATACGTCAATATGCCTCGACGTACTCGACTTCCGGAACCTTGGCCTTAATAGCGCGTTCCACACCCATTTTCAGGGTAAACATGCTCGCAGGACAACCGACACAGCTGCCTGTAAGTGCCACGTACGCCGTCTTGGTGCTGTCGTCGTACGAAACAAATTCCACGTCGCCGCCATCCATTTGAATGGCTTCGCGAATATCCGCAAGCGCCTCTTGAATCCGATCTGCGATGGACATAATGCCACTCCCTTCAATTCAAGGATACTTCACCCGATGGCCGCCTGGCAAGAGACGTTCGCATACCAAGACCCGGCCTAGGTATTCGCCCACTCAACAAACGCCCTAGCACCATAGGATGGTGGCGAAACTGGAGAGGCCCGGGAGGATGGTGCAAGCCATGCCCATGTTTTCACGGTTTCAATGGATCCCGATGATTGTGAAAGCGTACAACGAAGCGAAGCTGCGGACAGCGCCTCGCCCGGGGGGCGATGGCACACCTTCGCCCGCTCCGGTTCCTCCGAAATCGCCCAAAAAACGCGCTGTGCTCGCCCGTCCCACTTCGGCGCATTCACGTTCGAAGCAGCGCGCGACCGCCAGCACGCGCCGACAGCGGCCGCTTCCATCTCATCGGCCCAATGCCCGTTCGTCTCGCAACCCGGACGGGCAGAAAGTCATCCTGCCTGAAAGAGAATATCAAAGCATGCTGCGCGAGCTCCGCGAAACCCGCGCCAAGTTGGCGAAACTTGAGTCCGTCAACCACCGGTTAAGCCAACTCCAAATTCAACTGGAGCAGCGTTTGAACGACCTGCTTTTGAAAGTTCAACCGAATGCGGATACGCACTCAGGTGAACTGCACCAAGCCGCTGTGCAAGGGAATTCCTCACCGTTTCAACCAACCAACTTGCCGCCGCGCGCATGATGCTCCGTTTGTACCGCCACGGGATTGTGCATACTTCCCGTGAAGGGAGGTGCGGTATGAGCAAAACCGCGTTAGCGCTGGTCATCGTCGGGGCAGTGAACTGGTTGCTCGTCGGCCTCTTGCAGATTGACCTGGTCGCGACAGTGTTGGGTGGACAAGCCAGCCTCCCCAGCCGCATTATCTACACGATTGTCGGCCTGGCCGGGCTGTACTCAATTTCCTACTTCTTTACTGACCGCAAGGTGACGTGAATTGGGCGTCCCGGACGAAGCACCCCCAATGCTGAGAAGGCTGCTGTATTTACGGGCGATGCAGCCAACACGGTTCCGGATGCGGCGGGGAGACAATCCCCGTTGCGTACACGATACTCTCCGCCGTCGTTCGGCCGACAAAGCGAAACGTCTGCTGCAAGACCTGTAGAGGATCCGGTTCCGTCTGCACACGCTCGAGGAAGAAGCGCTCCAGGGAACCGTACTCCCGAATCAGCTCCCGCGCAATTTTCGCATTCTCCACCGCTGCCTCGATTTTCTTGCGGTTCCGCACAATCGCCGGATTGTTCAGCAGGCGCTCGACGTCCGCCTCTGTGAACTCCGCTACCTTGTTCACATCAAACCCGTAGAAAGCCTCGCGAAACGCCTTTCGCTTATTGAGAATCGTCTTCCAGCTGAGTCCGGCCTGAAAGGTCTCTAACACAACGAATTCAAACCAACGCTCGTCGGTGTCAGGACGTCTTCCCCATTCGCAGTCGTGGTAATAGGCGAGCAGCGGATCGTCCACCCAAGCACAGCGGGCGAGTGTATCCACCCCACCCGCCTGCGCCAGCAACTCTTGCAGCAACGCCTCGTCGAGCGGGGCGCCTTCTGCGATTTCCGCACTCCACCGAAGATGCTGTGCGGATCTGGTCCCAATCAACGTGCAGTCGACCAGGGAATTGCCGAGGGCAAACTGCAGTGCGACCCGGCGCATGAGTTCAAAATCGATATTGCTATCCCGCTGAAAGTGGCGGGCAATCCGCGCCCAGACTGCCTCCACCTGACGTCGGAGCTCGGGTGGCACACCCGGTTCGTCCCAGATCGGACGCGCCAACGCGGCCCGGTGAAACACCGAGCGCACCAGTACGCCGACACCCTGATGCCGCGCGAGAGGCAACAGCTGTCTCATCGCCGACGCGTCGAGCAAGCTGTAGTCTACCTGTACCACGTCGAACGATCCGTTGGCGACCCCGTACAATGCGACTTCCACGTCGGCGGAAAGGCCGGTGCAGCGAATTTTTCCAGCCGCTTTTGCATCGATCAACGCCTGCTCGGCTTCGCCGCGCTTCAGATCCGCCAGCGAAGGCCCGTGCAGTTGCACGATGTCCAGGTACTCCGTTCCGAGGCGCTTCAAACTGTTGTCAATCGATTGCAGAATTGCGCGGTAAGAGAAATCGTATGTAGAAGTCCCGTCAAACGTCTCTCCCGCCTTGGTAGCAATGATCACATCGTCGCGCCTGACCCCTTTCAACCAGAGGCCAATCCGCTCCTCGCTCTGCTGGTAGGCCGGCGCGGTGTCGATGAGGTTAATCCCGCTCTCGAGCGCAGTGTGCAAGACGGCCATAGCTTCCTCAGCCGATGCCTTGGCCCACCGCGGCCGGTAGTCAAATCCCCAGTCGCGTCCAATTTCCAGCGCTCCCAATCCGATTTCGGATACGCAGAGACCCGTCTTGCCCAATTCCCGGTATTTCACATAACTACCTCCCGACCTAGGAACACGTTGCATCCCCGTTCTACAGCTTGTCCGACAGAACATCGGCGCCTGGACAGAAAAACCCCCTCCACTGGGATTGCCGGCAAACTCGCTTAGGATGCACACGCTTCACTGTCCATTTTAAGCGATTTCGGCGAACCAGAAGAGGGGCGCGTGACCACGACAGATTTATGGAAATTGTACAGGAAAAGGGTTGGCCGCGACATTCGGCTGAACTGAGCCTGTTGCCTGTTGTCCTCTGGCGATGTTTTTCTGGAAACAGATGGTGGTCGGTGTAACGTAATACGCCTCTCTGAACCCCAATTTCCGCGTGAACGCCAGACTTTTTTCATTGTCCCTTTGAACGAAAACTTCGAGTGTGTGCACTCCTTGCTTTTTCGCCTCGTCTTCAAGATGCCGCATTACTTCCGAGCCGACGCCTGCGGACTGAAATGCGGGATCAATGACCAGGGCGCTGATATGCATCTTCCCTTGCGGCTGCAACAGGTACGAGTAGTAGCCAATGCGTTTCTTGCCCTTTTCCACGATAACGGTCGGCGCCCCCGATTGCAGATAGCTGCGGAACCGCTCGCGTGGAAACGTTTCGCCGAACGCTCGTTGGTGTATGGGCGCCAATTGCCCCTCTGTCAACTGAACAATGTAGTCGTCGTCATCCGGAGTCCGGGGACGGAAATTCAGTGAATCTGGCACGGACGATTTCTTGCTCACTTTCCCGGCAGATTGCTTTCGCGTCTTGACTGGTGTCCGCTTGCCGCTGGTTTTCGCGCGCATGTTCAGGAAACCTCCCTATTTACATTGCGAATCACCCACAGCTTATGCGCGAAACCGGGCGAACGACATTGGTCACGGCAAAACATCCTCTCCGGCCCAGGTCTGGCGTCCGTTGCAGTGCAACGGGATGGCGAGAAAATGAAAACAGATCTTTACAAAAACGGAGAGGCTGCCCCTCTAGTGCTTTGGCACTTTTGGGACAGCCTCGCTGACTGTACCTTTATGACTTTCCGCCCTTTATCTTTGCGGCCTTCTTGTCCACTTTTGTACCTTTTCCGTCTTTGGCAGAGTTCGAGTCTTGCTTTTTGCCTTTCACCTTGGTCGGGGTGGGAGCGTGGACATAGCCGATGTAGTTTCCGGCGATATCCATCTTGTATTTGTGATTGGGTTGAATCTTGTCGTACTCCGACTTCGTGGTATGGAACGTCATGGTGTGCATCTTGCTCATCTGGATGCCGCGGATGGACTGCGATACGCGGATGCGCCCCACCACCTGGTAGGTCTTGAACTTGGCGAACTTCAGCCATTTTGATTGCGGGCTTTCCCGCACAATCTTTTTGTGAAGCACGAAAACCTCATGGCGTTCCTTCGCCGCGTTGTACTGCTCGTCAAATTGTTTCTGCCGCTTCCGGGCGTACAGAAACAGCCAGACATAGGCGCCGATGAGCACAAGGATGATGAGAATTGTGATGGTCCAAGACAACCGGATCTTCCCCCTGAACAAAACCTGTGCATCAGTCTGTGTGACTTCCATTCTACCATGCCGAAGCCGTCAATTCGAATAAAACGTGGATATTGTATCACACAAAGTTTGCGCTGCAAAAAAGCGGGTATTCCGGCATCAGCGCCCGCGGCTGAAAAGGAACTTATCCTGCAAACGGCAGTGATTACAAGTGACGGATGAACCTGCTTACGCCTTGGCCGCTGCGGGTCGGGCGTACTTCTTGGGAATCACTTTGACGCCAATGGAAGGATGGAACATCACTTCCAGGTGCGGCTCCTTGTTCTCGCCCACGCCGTCCGGTTTCAATGCCAGCACAATGCCTTCGCCGTACTGATGGTGGCGGATTTTGTCCCCTGGTTTCCACTGGTAGAGTTCCTCGTTGGTCAGTGACACGCGGCGGATATGTGTCTCCGGCAGCTCATCGAGAAACCGCGACGGCTCCTTCATCGAGGTTTGTCCAAACGTCGTCCGCTCCATGCACCAGGTCATGTGCAGGCGGTCTTGCGCCCGCGTAATGCCGACGTAACAGAGGTTTCGCTCTTCTTCAATCCCGCGCTCGTCGTCAACGGATCGACTGTGTGGAAATAGTCCCTCCTCCATGCCAATCATGAAGACCACGGGAAACTCGAGTCCCTTGCTCGCGTGCAGCGTCATCAGTTTCACTGCATTTTCGGGCTTGCCCTTTTCCTTGTCGACGTCGCTCAGCAATGAGACTTCGGCCAGGAACTCCAACAGAGTTCCCTGGCGGCGCCGGTCAAACGAACGGGTGACGTTGAACAATTCGTCGATGTTCTCCGCCCGCTGCTGGTCCTCTTTCTTGCTGCTCTCCGCGTACATGGCGCGGTATCCGGTCGCGTGCAGGACTTCCGCCAGAAACTCGCTGACCGGCATCCCCTCCATCCAGAGCATCAATTCTTGCATCATATCGTAAAACGTCTTCGCTGCCTCGGCGGCTTTGTCCGGCAGATCGGCCTCTCGACCGCAATTGAGCGCCTCGAACAGCGTCATGCCCTGCTCGTGGGCATAATCGAGGAGTTTTCCGACGGTCTGTTCACCCAGACCTCGCTTCGGGGTATTGATGATGCGGAGGAGCGAAATTTCGTCTTGCGGATTCGCCAGCACCCGCAGATACGCAAACACGTCCTTGATCTCGCGGCGATCGTAGAACGTGAGCCCTCCCACCACCGTGTACGGGATGGCCATTCCCATCAATGCTTCTTCGATGGCTCGCGACTGGGCGTTCGCGCGGTAGAGGACGGCGCAGTCTCCGTAGTTCCCGCCGTCGGCCACGTGCTGCTGGATCTGTTCGGCCACGTAACGGGCCTCATCCTCGCTGTCCAGCACCGTGCAGACCACAATCGGCTCCCCGCGGCCGCGGACCGACCTTAGGTTCTTTTCTTTTCGCATCTTGTTGTTGCGAATGACGGCGTTCGCCGCTTCGAGGATAATCTCGGTGGAGCGGTAGTTGGTCTCCAGCGTGATCACTTTCGCATCCGGGTAGTCCCGCTCGAAGTTGAGAATGTTGCGGATATCGGCGCCGCGCCAGGCGTAAATGGCCTGGTCTGAATCGCCGACCACGCAGATGTTGCGGTGTTTTCCGGCCAATAGCTGCGCGAGTCGATATTGCGCGTGGTTGGTATCCTGGTATTCGTCCACGTGGATGTAGCGGAACTTGTCCTGATACGTCTGCCGAACATCGGGATGCTCTTCCAGCAACCGAACCGTATTGACAATGAGGTCGTCAAAGTCCATCGCGTTGGCGCCGAAGAGTCGGGATTCGTACAGTTCATACACGTCTATGGCGACGGCCTCGGCCAGGCTGGAACTGGACTTGACGGAAGCAACCTGTTTTACACTCTTCAACTCGTTTTTCCACTTTGAAATAAACGCCAGAATCGAGTAGACGTCAAACTTTTTGATATCGTAGTTCAAATCCAGCATCGACTGCTGGACTGCGCTCTTCTGGTCATCGCTGTCGAGAATCGTGAACGTCGAAGTGTATCCCAGCCGCTCCGCTTCGCGGCGCAAAATCTTGACACAGATGCTGTGAAATGTCCCCATCCACAAATCGGCGGCTGCTTCCCCGACCAATGCCTTGACGCGTTCTTTCATCTCTTTGGCGGCCTTGTTTGTGAACGTGATAGCCAAGATCTGGTGAACGGGTACGCCGCACACCTGGAACAGGTACGCAATTCGCCGCGTCAGGACACTAGTTTTTCCACTGCCCGCCCCGGCGAGGACAAGGACTGGTCCCTCCGTGGTCTCCACGGCCTGGCGTTGTTCTGGGTTCAACCCTTTCAACAAATGGTTCGCTTGCGAAGAAGCTCGGTGCACCGAGATTGTTGAATTCCCCATGTCGTTGTTCCTCCCAGTGCAATGGAGTCAGAATAGAAGCGAAAACCAGCGGTGCCGTATCCATGTGCGAATGGGACGGCCCTATCTATTCTGTATGGTCAGGTCTTCCGCCGCAACCCCTCGTGGATGCTAGGCTTGGAGACCCAATGAAGTTCGCCGAAACAGGGGGATGAATTGTCGGAGAGACAGATGATCTTGCAGTCATTGAGTGGCACGGGTATAGTCGTTTATATACTACCATAATGAGACAAGCTCTTT
>CAZYAH010000036.1:0-11818 GCA_964645595.1 uncultured Alicyclobacillaceae bacterium
CAGAAGGCGGTTTACGGTTTTCCCCTGAATTCGGGTCGAGGTCTCCGCAATCTGCCCGGCGATTCTCTCATTGCCATTCGTCTGATTGGTTTTCCAGTGATGAACTTCATTGAAACCAATGGAGGGATGTCAAATGAAAGCATTGCTGCTGGCCGGCGGTCTCGGCACGCGCCTCCGGCCTCTGACCGAAGACTTGCCGAAACCCATGGTTCCCGTCGGGAACCGGCCCTGGCTCGAACACCTCATCCTGCACCTCAAGGACCAAGGAATCCACCAGTTTGTCATCACAGCAAAACACTATGCGGAAGTAATCCAACAGTACTTTGGCGATGGCCGTCAACTCGGCGTCGAGATTGAACACGTGGTTGAACCGACTCTGCTCGGCACAGCCGGCGCCATTAAGAACGCGGAACACCTGCTTGGAGATCGGTTCATCGTGTTCAACGCGGACATCGTCCACCACGTGGATCTGCTGCCGCTGCTGGAGTTCCACCGCAGCCACCAGGGCGCCGTCACCATCGGGTTGGTCGAAGTAGCCAATCCGTCGCAGTACGGCGTCGTGGAACAGGACAGCACGGGCGCCATCCTTCGCTTCGTCGAAAAGCCGAAGCCCGAAGAAGCGCCTTCCAACCGCGTGAACGCAGGGATCTACGTGATGGAGAAAACTGCTCTTCGGTGGATTCCCCGCGGCCGCGAGGTGTCCATTGAGCGGGAAACGTTCCCGATGCTCATCGAACAGGGAGCCGGAGTTTACGGGAAGACCATCTCGGGGTACTGGATGGACCTCGGCACGAAGGAGCGCTACCGGCAGGCGCACTGGGACCTGCTCAACCAGGAATTGCGGCTAAAGCTGGACGCAGAAGAACGCGAGCCGGGAATCTGGATCGGCCGAAACGTGCGCCTCGGGAACGGCGTGTTGCTCCTTCCGCCCGTCCTCGCCGGGGATGACGTGACCATCGGGGACGGAGCAGTGGTGGGTCCGTACAGCGTGATCGGCAAAGGATGCAAGATTGGCAAAGGTGCGAACATCCTCCACAGCATCCTGTGGAGTGACTGCCGATTGCCGGACGGCGTCCGCGTGGAAGACTCGATTGTCGGTCAAGGTGTGGAGCTCGAGCCGAACGGCAAGTACGTCGACGAGGTCCTCAACCGCACTGCGGAGGTGGTTGGCCAATGACGCGAATCGCCTACATTAGCACGTATCCGCCGCGCCGCTGCGGCCTGGCGACCTTCACCTACCACCTGCGCCAGTACGTGCATGCTGGTTGTCCGCACCCAACCGGGCACGTGGTGGTGGTCATGTCGGATGAGAAGGATTCGCCGGCCGATCCGCTGCACTGGCCGCTGCCTATGCACGACCGGGCGGCTTATCGGAGGATGGCGGAGCGGCTGAACCAGAGCGACGTGTCTGTGGTGTCTCTGCAGCATGAGTTTGGCATCTTTGGCGGAGAAGCCGGAGAATACATCCTCGACCTGGTGGAGCGGCTGAAGAAGCCGCTTGTCACGACCTTTCACACCGTGTTCGAGTCGCCAGAGGAACCGTACCGCAGCATTCAGCAAGCGCTGGTCGAGCAGAGTGACGCCATAGTCGTGATGACCCGCACGGGGATTCGCTACTTGCAGGACGTGTACGGCGTGCCGGCCGAAAAGGTGCACTGCATTCCGCACGGAACGCCGGTACCGCGCGCGGAAGAGCGCAAGTTCTACCGACGCCAGTTTGGGTGGGACGGGCGCAAGGTGGTCCTGACGTTTGGGCTGCTCAGCCGCACGAAAGGCATTGAATCCATTCTGTCCGCCTTGCCGGCGGTGGTCGAAGAAGTGCCGGAGGTGCTGTACGTCATTGCCGGGCAGACCCATCCCGAAGTGCGCAAGCGGGAGGGCGAGTCGTACCGGCAGGAACTGCAGGCGTTTGTCGAGGAGAACGGGCTGACCAATCACGTCGTCATGCTGGACCAGTACCTGGAAGAATCCGATCTCGTTCGCCTGATTACGGCGGCGGACTTGTACGTAACGCCGTATCCGGGCATGCAGCAGATTACGAGCGGCACTCTGGCGTACGCCGTTGGGCTCGGCCGGCCGGTGTTGAGCACCCCGTACGTCTACGCGCGAGACTTGCTCCAGGGCTGCGAGGAGTTGCTCATCCCGTACGGAGATACGGAGCAGTGGGTCGATCGACTGGTGGAGTTGCTCACAGAACCAGTGCTGCTGGCGATGTGGGAGAAGCGCATTGCCAAAATCGGACGAAACATGCGCTGGCCGGAGGTCGGGCGGCAGTACGCAGCGTTGTTTGAGCGCGTCGCCGCTCAAGGCTCGTCGTGCAGGCCCGCAAGCACGGCGCATGGGCAGGTGAAGGAAATTGTCTCCGCTACCCGTTAGTTTGGACCACCTGGAGCGACTGACCGACGATACGGGGCTGCTGGAGCACGCGTGCGGGCTCATCCCGAACCGCAAGGAGGGTTACTGCGCGGACGACAACGCCCGCGCGCTGTGGGCGGCCACAGCCTGGCTAGAGCAGGCGCCGCCTGGTTGTGCGGACGCGCGCCGATTGCTGCGGTTGATTGACCGATATCTTGCGTTTTTGCTCTGGGTGCAACAGGACGACGGCCACTTTTACAACAACGTCAGGTACGACCGGCAGTGGGAACCGGAGACGCCGTCGGACGACTGTTTTGGTCGATGCCTGTGGGCTTGCGCCGTGGCTTTAAACGGACTGGACGCAGACCGGCGGGCGGCTGCTGCACTGATGATTGAGCGCGCACTCCCCTACATTCCGCAGCTTCGCTTCCTGCGCGGACAGGCGTATGCGCTGGCCGCATGCAGTTTCCTGCTGGCTCAGGCGGAAGGGCGCAACGCGGTGTACCGAGGGATTGACACGAGTGTCCTGAAAGAGTCCGTCACGCGCCTGGAACAGTCACTGACGGACGCTTTTAAGACACATCGACAGCCGGATTGGCTTTGGTTTGAGCCGCAGCTGACGTATGCAAACGGGTTGTTGCCGTGGGCAATGTACTGGGCCTACACAGCAACCGGAGAGCGGCGCACCCTGGACATTGCGCGGGAGAGTTTTCACTTCCTCGTCGAACAGATGACGGGGCCGGACGGAACCATTCGCCCGGTAGGGAACCGCGGCTGGGCCACGCGGACTGAGCGGGCGGAATGGGACCAGCAGCCGCTGGACGTGATGAAGCTGGCGCTCGCGGCGGCGAAAGCGTGGGAAGTCGACCGGGACGAGGCCGCAAGGGACGTGGTGATGCGGTGCCGCGCCTGGTTCCACGGTGTAAACGACCTGGGACTCGCAGTCGCCAACGTCTGTGAAGGCAGCAGTTGTGACGGACTGCGGGAAAACGGGCTCAACCGCAATCAGGGAGCCGAGTCGACCTTGTCCTATCTGCTAACCGAGTACATCTATCAGCGTTTGGAGGTAGACGTCCATGAGTACCACCGCACAACAAGTCGCAACCATTCCTTCGCATGTCTTTAAGGCATATGACATCCGCGGCAAGGCAGGAGAGGAATTGAACGAATCTTTCGCGTATCTGCTCGGCGTGGCCTTCGCCGAAAAGGTCTGGCAGCTTGGCTATCGGGAGGTCATTGTGGGCCGCGACAACCGCGAGTCGTCGCCTGTGTTGCATCGCGCGCTGATTGCCGGTTTGACCAACGGGGCGTGCAAAGTGGTGGACATCGGCGAAGTGGTGACTCCGATGTTCTACTTCAGCATGGTCCACTTCAACATTCCGTGCGGCATCATGATTACAGCTAGCCACAATCCGGGCGACGAGAACGGGTTCAAGATTGCTGTGGGCGGAACGACCATTTTCGGGTCGGCGATTCAGGAACTGCGGCAGGCGATGCACCGCATTTTCAGCTCGCAAGGCGTGGTCAACCGGTTGTACTGGCAAGAGCAGTACGTCCGGACGGAAGACATTGCATCGGCCTACTTCGAGATGTTGGCGAAGAAGGTGCAACTGGGCCCGCGCCGCTTGAAAGTGGTCGTGGACTGCGGGAACGGGACGGCTTCGTCGTTCGCGCCGAAGGCTTTGGAGCGCCTGGGCTGCGAGGTCGTGCCGCTGTACTGCGATTCGGATCCGTCGTTCCCCAATCACCACCCGGACCCGGTGGTCCCAGAAAACCTGCAGGACCTCATCGCGCGCGTGAAAGCCGAAAAGGCGGACCTCGGAGTCGCCTTTGACGGGGACGGAGATCGGCTCGGCGTAGTGGACGAAAGCGGCCAAATCCTGTGGGGAGACCAGCTGATGATCCTCTTCTGGCGGGAGATCCTGCCGAAGTACCCGGGCTGCGACGCGCCGGTGGAAGTCAAGTGCTCGCAGGCATTGGTCGACGAAATCCAGCGACTTGGCGGGAAGCCGTTCTTCCACAAGACGGGCCACTCTCACGTCAAGGCCACGCTGAAAAGCCGCAAGGACATCCCGTTTGCTGGGGAGATGTCCGGCCACCTGTTCTTCCAGGACGAGTACTATGGCTATGACGACGCCCTTTACGCTGCAGCCCGCCTGTTGCGAATTCTGTCCCACAGCGACAAGAAGTTGTCGGAACTGATTGCAGACGCACCTCGCTACTTCGCGACGCCGGAGACGCGGGTGAACTGCCCGGAAGAGCGGAAGGCCGAGGTCTTGCAGGCGTTTGCTGAGGCGTACCGCAACCGTTCCGACGTCGCCGAAGTGGTGGACGTGGACGGATACCGCGTCCAGTTTGAGGACGGCTGGGGACTTGTGCGGAGTTCGAACACGCAGCCAATCCTGGTCCTGCGCGCGGAAGGCAAGACCGAAGCAGCGCTGAAGCGAATCAAGGCCGATATGGTTCAAGTGCTACAATCGATTGGTGAGGGGTTCGAAATTCCCTGGTGAGAGGAGAACGCGAATGGTACCTGTTCGGTTTGCGCCGATTGCGATGGAGCGAATCTGGGGCGGCAACCAGCTGAAAGCCTGGTTTGGCGAGACGCGGCCTGAACCGATTGGCGAGTACTGGGTTCTGTCTGGCCACCCGAACGGGACGAGCGTGGTGGCAGACGGACCTTACAAGGGCATGACGCTGACCGAGTTGATTGAACGGTTCCCGGAGGCGTACCTCGGCAGCTCCCCGCAAGGGCGCTTTCCTCTGCTCATCAAGTTCATCGAGGCGCAGGCGGATTTGTCGGTCCAGATCCACCCGGATGACGCATACGCCCGAGAACACGCGGGCGACTTCGGAAAGACAGAGGCCTGGTACGTGCTCGACTGCCCCGCGGAGGGGCGCGTGGTCTACGGGCACCGTTGGCGAGACCGCGCCGACTACATAGCCTCGGTCCATTCCGGGCGGGTCCGGGACGCCCTGGAGACGCTGCCGATTCGGAAGCACCAGTTGGTCTACGTGCCCTCCCGAACGCTCCACGCCTTACTCGCCGGCACGACGGTGATTGAGGTGCAGCAGACGTCCGACGTGACCTACCGCGTGTACGACTGGGACCGCGTCGATGCCAGTGGCAAGCCGCGCGCACTCCACATCGAGCAGGCGGCGGATGTCATCGACTTCGCGTCCACCCAAACCCAGGATACGCTGCAGCGACAAGCTTCTCCAAATCCGGTGGAGCTGTTTCGCGAAGAGGGCGCTGTGTGTGAGCGCCTCGTGTCCTGTCCGTACTTCCGCATCGACCGGATTGTGATGGAAACAGACGCGTCCGTTCGGGTTCCGCTCGGCGAAGCGGGACAGCCGGATGTGTTCATCTGCGCTGAAGGCAGCGGCATCCTCCGCTGGAACGGCGGTGAAATGCCGTTCTCCCGCGGGACCACCGTCCTCATCCCGACGACACTGAGGCAGTACGAGTTGGTAAGCAAAGCGGGATCGACTATCTTGCGAACGTTTTATCCCCCTGCAACCGTTTGCTGAATGCCGTGTATAATATGATTCGTTGCACAATTTATCAGTATTTTCGGGTGGGGGATGGATGCAAGTTCGATTTCCGATGCCGTTTGGCCGATTTCAGCGTTTTCCGCAGAATCCCATCCTGCAGCCGCAAGGCGACGCGTGGGAAGCAAAGGATCTGTTCAACCCGACAGCCATCGTCCGCGACGGCCGGGTGTACCTTTTTTACCGCGCAGAGGACAATACGGGCCTCGGGCAGTGGAACGGCACGTCGCGGATTGGCCTCGCCGTCAGCGACGACGGCTTGAACTTCACAAGATATCCTCATCCTGTTCTCGTTCCGACGGAACCTTATGAACTTCCCGGCGGGTGTGAAGACCCGCGCATTGTCTGGCTGGAAGACAAATACATCATGACGTACACCGCGTTTGATGGAACCACAGCCCGGCTGTGCCTGGCCACGTCCCAGGAACTGTTGAACTGGCGAAAGCACGGTGTACTGTTTCCGGGCTGGCAGGGGACAGACCATTCCGAGTGGTCCAAATCGGGGGCGATTGTCCCAGAGCGGATCAACGGCCGGTTTGTCATGTACTTTGGGGACACGGACATCTGGATTGCGTACTCGGACGACGGCGTGAACTGGACGCCCGAAAAAGACCCCGTGATGCGGCGCAATCCGGACGCAAAGGCGTTTGATAGCCTGCTGATTGAGCCCGGGCCCGCGCCCGTGGTGACCGACTTAGGGATCATCCTTATTTACAACGCGGCACAGCGCGTCGAAGACGGACCGGACCGTGGGAAGATGCGGTACGCAGTGGGCGAGGTCGTCTTCTCGAAAGAGGATCCCACCCGCGTGCTGTACCGATCGGAGCAACCTGTGTTCGTGCCGGAAACCCCGGATGAGCGGTCTGGCCAGGTCGACCACGTGGTTTTTGCCGAAGGACTCGTCCGCTTCAACGGCAAATGGCTGCTCTACTACGGAATGGGCGATTCCCGGGTTGGAGCGGCGTGGTCTGCAGATGAGGCAACGGTTTGCGATGGGGGGAATTTATGAAGCCACGAGTGTACATTACGCGGCGTCTGCCGGATGCGATTCTGGAGCGCATCGGGCAATACGCCGACGTCACATTTTTTGAGCGAGAGGACGTACCGGTCCCGCGTGACACACTGCTGCAGGCAGTCCGCGGGGTGGACGGAATTCTCGCCATGTTGACCGACCGAGTGGACGCCGAGTTGTTTGCAGCCGCAGGCCCGCAGTTGAAGGTTGTGGCGAACATGGCTGTCGGGTACGACAACGTGGTAGTCGAGGACGCCCGGCGCTTCGGCGTAGCGGTGACCAATACGCCGGATGTCCTGACGGAGACAACGGCGGATCTCGTCTTTGCGCTGTTGCTCGCGACCGCCCGCCGGTTGGTGGAAGCGGATAAATTCCTAAGGGAAGGCCGCTGGAAGACCTGGTCGCCGATGCTGCTGACCGGGCTCGACGTGCACGGCGCAACGCTCGGGGTCATCGGGATGGGGCGTATCGCCGAGGCGGTAGTCCGCCGAGCCAAGGGGTTTGACATGCAGGTGATCTACTACAGCCGCACGCGGCGGCCGGACGTAGAAGAGAAGTACGGGTGCACGTACCAGACGCTGGACGAGGTTTTGCGCCAGGCCGACTATGTCGTCCCGCTCACACCGCTGTCAGACGATACCCGGGGCATGATTGGCGCGCGGGAGCTGTCCCAGATGAAGCCTACTGCTGTGCTTATCAACGCGTCGCGCGGGCAGGTGGTGGACCAAGAGGCTTTGTACGAAGCGCTCGCACGGCGCCAGATCTGGGCCGCTGGGCTGGACGTGTTCGCCGAGGAACCGATTCGCCCCGACCATCCGCTGCTCCATCTTGACAACGTGGTCCTGCTGCCGCACATCGGATCGGCCACGGTGCAGACCCGGTTGAAAATGGCGTCGGTTGCCGCGGACAACCTGATTGCGGGCATCTCGGGAGCGAACCCGCCGAATCGGATTGTGTGACGGGGCCTTGGCGCGCAGTGAAGTGCACGCGCGGTGCATTGTTTACATTTCCGGCGCGAAGGAGTACCCTAGGGATAAAAGTGAGTGATTACTCACTTCAAAAACAAAGCGAGGTGTATCTCGTGGCGAACGACTCCTCGAAGAAATTGGAAGCGGCCATTTCTGTCCAGCATGTGGACAGATCTTTTGGCAAGACACGCGTGTTGCGCGACGTCAATCTGGAGGTTCAGAGCGGAGAGATCTTTGGTCTCCTCGGGCCGTCCGGGTCCGGGAAGACCACGTTGGTCAAGCTGATTGCCGGCATCGACGCGCCGACCAGCGGACAGGTATTCGTCAGCGGAGTGCGCATGCCAAGTCGTGAGATGCTCGGCAAGATTGGTTACATGGCACAGTCCGACGCGTTGTACAACGAGCTGACGGCGAAGGAAAACCTGGAATTCTTCGCTACCCTGTTTGGGATGAAGCGGCTTCAGAGAAAATCCAGAATCCGCGAAGTGATGGACCTCGTGGGGCTCTCCGACGCGTTGAATCGGCCCGTAGCGGCGTACTCCGGCGGAATGAAGCGCCGCCTGTCGCTCGCGATTGCGCTCCTGCACAGTCCAGGAATCCTGATCCTAGATGAACCTACGGTCGGAATCGATCCAGTGCTGCGCAAGGCGATTTGGGACGAGCTGCAAGTCTTAAGCCGCAGCGGCACGACCATTCTCGTCACCACGCACGTCATGGACGAGGCAGAGCGATGCCACCGGCTCGGCATGATCCGCAACGGGGAATTGTTGGCGGTGGGAACCCCGGAAGAATTAAAAGCCGCGACAGGAGCGCGGACGATTGAGGAAGCATTCCTCGCATACGGAGGTGTCCGCGCATGAGGACCCGGGCATTGATTGTGCGCATCATTCGCCAGTTTTGGCACGACAAGCGGACGCTGGCGCTGATGTTTTTCGCTCCGATGCTGATCCTGTGGCTGGTGTCCATGGTCTTTAACGGCAACACGTACAGTCCGCGCATCGGCCTGGTTGACGTTCCCTCGGCATTCTCCCAGAAACTCGCAGACGCCGGCGCCGACGTCACAACGTACGCCACTTCCTCGGACGCCGAGACCGCTCTCGAATCGCAAAAGCTGGACGCCTTCATTCAGTTGCAGGCCGGCGAAGTACACGTGAAATTGGAAGGCAGTGACCCAGCAAAGAGCAAAGCCGTGCTGCTGCTCCTGCAAAAAACGATTCAGTCGGCCGCGGCTGGTCAGATGCCGGCCTTCAAGCCGCCGGTGGTCACTTACCTGTACGGATCCGAATCCATGACTTCGTTTGACAACTTTGGACCCGTGTTGATTGGCGTGTTCGCCTTCTTCTTCGTCTTTCTCATTGCAGGCATCTCGTTTCTCAAGGAGCGCACCAGCGGCACACTGGAACGACTTATGGCGACTCCGCTGAAGCGGTGGGAAATGGTGATGGGCTACGTCATCGGCTTTGGCATTTTCACAACGGTTCAATCCTGCCTCATCGCCTGGTTCGCGGTGGACGTCCTCGGCCTCATGATGAACGGTCAGTTCATCTGGCTGTTGCTGGTGACGCTGTTGCTCTCCATGACCGCTCTGACGCTAGGGACGCTGTTGTCTTCGTTCGCGAACTCTGAGTTTCAAATGATGCAGTTCATCCCGTTGGTCATCGTTCCACAGATCTTCTTCTCCGGCCTGTTCAGCATCGACAACATGGCCACGTGGATGCGCTGGCTCAGTTACATCATGCCGCTGCGGTACGGTGCTGACGCATTGCGGAATGTCATGATTCGCGGTAAAGGACTGGCAGACATCTGGCTGGACATCCTTGTACTGCTCGGATTTTCTCTAGTGTTCATGGTTACGAACGCACTTGCGCTGCGCAAGTATCGAAGTGTCTAATATAGAGCGGGAAGCAGTCGACGCGGCCGCGGGTGCAATCTCGCGGCCGCCGCGCCGCTGCGGCGACGATTCCGCCCAGAACAAACTCGTGGCTGAAGAGGTGCCCAAATTGTCGGATCAAGTGGAGCAATGGGTCGCGGAGCTCATGCGGCTCAGCGACGAAGACGATAAAATGACGGAAAAGCAGCTGAAAATTGTCCGGGCTGCGGTGGAGATGTTCGCGGAGAAAGGGTACGCGGCAACTTCTACGAGCGAGATCGCCCAAAGGGCAGGGGTAGCGGAAGGGACCATCTTCCGCCACTACAAGACGAAGAAGGATTTGCTGCTCTCCATCGTGACGCCTGTCATGGCGAAACTCGTGGCTCCCTTTGTGCTGCGGGATCTGTACAAGGTCCTGGATTCGAAGTACGCGCGCTACGAAGACTTTGTTCGCGCCATTTTGTTGAACCGGATGGAGTTTGCCAGGAAGTACGCGCCTATCCTCAAGATCATGATCCACGAAATCCCGTTCCAACCGGAACTGCAGGCCCAGTTCAAGGAACACGTCGGCAAGCACGTTGTCGAGCGCATTCGCGGCATCGTCGTCCATTTTCAGGAGCAGGGACAAATCGTCGACATGCCGCCGTACTCTGTGATGCGACTGACCGCGTCGGTCATCATTGGCTTCCTGTTGGCGCGGTTTATCCTCATCCCCGAGTACGATTGGGACGATCCGCAGGAAATCGAACACATTGTCCGCTTCATCATGCACGGGCTGTCGCCGGCCCGGGCGGAATGAGCGACACAAAAATGTCAAAGTTTTCGAAATAATTACTGACAACATGTCAATTCTGAGTATAGTAAAATACAGATATCGACACGAATTGACAGGAAGGAACATTGTCATGGCGGCAACAGCGATTTTCTCGGATTTGAAATGGACCCCGGATCACGTGGTCTTGCCCCCGTTGAACAGAATGTACAAATTGTTTCAATTGCGGACAGTCATCAACGTCCCCAAAGCGGAAGAGGACGAGGAATTTTATCGTTCTTACGCCATTCTGCACGACACGACGGGAGAAATACTATGCAACGTCCTCGTCTCGCCACAAGACGTGGAAGCGTTCCGGCAGTTTCAAACCGCCATTATCCGCAGCCGCTTGCAAGTTCGCTAACCATTTACGTAAAGTTAAAGCGCAGAGTACCGATGACAGAGCGCCTCTTTCGGTGCTCCATTTTGTTTTGCGAGGAATTGCATCTGGATAGGGGTGACAGCATGCTGTTAATCGCCGTCTACCTGGCCGCAATCGTGTTCGCCAATCTGGCGGTAACCTTCATCGGACCTTCATCCACCATCGTCGTGGCGTTTCTCTTTATTGGCCTGGACCTGACCATCCGGGACAAGTTGCACGAACAGTGGAATCACCACCTGAAGCGGAACATGACCTTGCTCATCCTCAGCGGCGCTGTACTCTCGTTTCTGCTGAACCACAGTGCACTCCGGGTGGCGATTGCTTCCTTTGTGGCATTTGCGCTGTCAGAGGCCACGAAGGCCGTTGGCTATCACTTGTTGCGGAAGAAATCGCACATGACGCGGGTGAACCTGGCGAACGTCGCGGCTTCGTTCGTGGATTCCCTGTTATTCCCGACCATTGCGTTTGGGGTGGTCATTCCGTGGGCAATTGCCGGACAGTTTGTCGCCAAGGTGTTTGGCGGCTACATCTGGACATTGCTGATTCACCGTCGCCGGGCCGTGGCTGGTACGGAAGCCTGATTCGCCAAGCGTTCCATCAAAGTTAGGAGCCCCCTGCGCCAACCTCCGCGCATAATCCGACGATATGCGGACGAAGCTAACCAACGATTGGAGGTTGGACAATGGACATTCAACGCGCTCGCAAGATCCTGGAATCCAGTCAAAACATTGATGTACTGTACGAAGGGGAATCGGTCTGGATTGACGAGTTGAACCCGACCGACAATACGGCGAGGGTACATTCCCTAAGTACCGGAAAGCATATGACAGTAAGACTGGATAGGCTGCACGAACCGCTGGTCGACTGAAGA
>CAZYAH010000037.1:0-11805 GCA_964645595.1 uncultured Alicyclobacillaceae bacterium
CCGGCGATCAAGGACGGGGCGATAGAAGTATCGAAGGCGCCCGGCTTCGGCATCCGGCTGGACTGGAAGATGGCGGAGCGCTACCGTGTGGCGTAAAAAACTTGAACCACAAAGGACACGAAGGACACAAAGGAAAGACAAAAACTCTTTGAACCGCCAAGACGCCAAGGCGCCAGGAAAAACTAATCAACAATTGAACCGCGGAGACACGGAGAGAACCAACAACAATAATTTAACCGCCAAGATCGCCAAGCACGCCAAGAAAATCGATAATGGAACCACAGACGAACACGGATAAGACCAAGAACAAAAATTAACCGCCGATGCCTGTCCTGAGCTTGTCGAAGGGGACGCCGATAGAATCAAGAACCATCAGCCACAGAGAACACAGAAAGCACTGAGAAAATAAAATCTGGAGAAACGACGCGGCCGGCTGGAGACAGCCGGCCGTTGCATTTCAGGATTGCGGAAATTTCTTAACGCCCCTGGAACAGCTAGTTAGAAGGCTCATTTCTGAGGGCTTCCGCAATATTTGCCTTGAGTTCGCCGGTTATACAGCCTTGAGCGAAATGAGTTATCGCGTCGTTACTGATGGCAGATCGGCTCAACACGTAATCGTTTGCACCCAAGTTGAGGTGAGTGAGCCAGTTCTGTCTTAGGGCATCGCTGCCAAAACCCAGGCCCAAGAAGTTGTAGAAAGGTTGATCCATGGCCCCACGTTGCAGTCGTTCAGCAATTTCGATTCTAGCTGCTTGGTCGAGCCGCCCGGCGGCGAGCCAAGCAGCCTCGTCGATTGAGATACTGAACGATTGTTCTGCCCCATTCTCAACGATAAGGGCCATCTCTTCAAACGTGACACGGTAAAGCGTGTATGAAATGACCTTTTGCTCAACGAAGGCGGACACAATCACGTAAACTGCCGAGTGCTGTCGGAACTCTTCGGTAGACGTCTGATAAGAGAAGTGAAAGATGCCCCCGACACCTAGATGATTCAGACTGGCGTAGGCGTCTCCTTGAGCGTGCTCCACAAGTGCAAGGCAGTAGTAATAACCAAAGAACCAAGCCGGCGCACCTTGTTTAGCCAAATCTGCTTTGATTGAGGCGTGGCGCTCGGCCCGCAAGCGGTCGATTACCGGATCCAGTAGCGGCTTACCGCTCCCAAGTTTTACCAAATCCCCTTGCTCCGTGACACTACGGGTACTGCTCTGAAAGACGTAAAGAGTCGACCGCCCCGTGTGGCGGGACATGAGGAGAAGAGTAAAAGGGTGTGCAGACTCAAACCGGTCGTACCCGTTGATGAAACCGAGGAAGCTATTCCAGAAACCAATCGGCGTGTCCCGTCCGGTAAGAAATGTCTTGAGGCGACCAATGAAGAGCCGCATAGGTTCGACCGCGCCTACTGCGGCGTAATGACACCCAGGGAAGAGCAGTCCGCTCTTCAAAGCGGAATTCAGGCTCGGCCGCCTGTCGAAAGTGACACGGGAATCGCAGAGAATGGCGCTAATGCCTTCGTCGCGAATACCGACCACGTAGGTCATGCCTGAGCCTTCTAACGTCCTACTGTGCGGTCGGCTAGCGCCGATGGCTGACGAGGTACGACGCTGGCGGCCGGTCCGCACCAGCAAAGAGTTAGAGCGCGCACGATCAATCGTCAGCGCTTGAATGTGAATCCCAATACACCGATTTCATAATGAATCCGCGGATGGGAAAGGCTGACATAGAAAGTCTGAGGCTCAGTAATCATCTGCTCGGCTACTCCAGACGGCCCAGATAGCTCCTGCACCATCTTTCCATCCTGTTCAGATGCGACGCGAATCATTAGTGGAACATTGCGGTCGTCACTCCATAGCTTGTACTGAATTCTGGCAATGCCTGCCATCGGGGGCATGGACGCCGAAGCGTCCGCTCTCTGAAATGGTGTCCACGTCGGTCTTTGGCGTGACATGGCCGGTGTGCTAACGCGTTCTCCTGGTTTTCCATTAGGCCTTAGCCACAGTTTCGCGCCCTGAAGAAATATCTGCACCTTAAGGACCAGAAAGCCATACGTTATGCCACCGGCGGATCGAGCGGGATTGGACCGAAAATCGTAAATATGGTCCTTTCCAAGTTGAGCTACATGATCTGTCCTGATATTGCGCAGTGAAACGACGTCGGCTTCCGATACGCGCTCTACGATCCAGTCATCGTTCTCGTCCGGAAGCTCATGACCCTGCGCATTAAGGCGGCACGCGATGGGCTCGATCTGAACCCGCATGCCAATATTCTTTTTAAACTGCGCCCAGTTCATCTCTCCGCGCTCCAACGTTGGAATTGGGCGACGGCCAGGGGCCGTCCGCTCCAATGACTAGTTGGGTTGCGCACGGTGATAGACCCAGCGCTTGTACTTCTCCATACCCTTTAAGGCCTCGCCAAACGTGTTCGCAGGCTGATCGGCGCGCACCAGACTAATGAGTGTAGGGATGGTCATCGTACTGATCTGCTTACCGTCAGATACGTCGAAGCCTTTCCTCAGATGATGGAATGTCGCCTTCTGCATGAATTCGGCCGAAGTGCTTCGCAGCTCTTTGATTAGCCGATAGATGAACTGGTAGACCAGATCGCCATAAGCAAGCACCTCATCCGTGGACGGGATATAGCCCTTATGAATAACGTTGTTGCGAAACTCGGTCCAAGTAAGGCGGTTAGCGGCAGCGAATGACACGCTCGGTTTGGCGTCCACAATTGATGGGTCAAGCGCTCGCTTGTTCTCAAGCAGGTATAGAAATAAAAAGGCACCCAACTGTCTCTCGGACTGCCGTGACAGCGGTTTCCACGCCACCGTAAACAATTCGTAAGCGATTCCGTGCTTAAGGGAAATAACTTGAATGCAATACTCGTAGAAACGCTCCAGTGCGGCCGCGATACTACTTACCGCTTCTCGCGGATATCCGTCTAAGAGGGCCATGGCACCAAGATCAAAGAGAATCTCGAACTTTTGCTCTTGGATAGCCGTGATGGTCGTATGCCCGCGTCGGCACGTCACCGAATAAAGGCCATCGTCCCGCATTTCTACGGAAACCGCTTCGTCGGACGGTTTCCCGTCGGCCTGGAAGCACGCCATGCAGGTGATGGCCAGCCGCATCTAGCGCAACCTGACTTGAACTAGCGGACGCTCCAGCATTGCTTGTCTCTCTCCCATCTGTAATCCTGCACTCGGACCACCTCGGAGCGTCCCAAGAATGTGAATGCATAGCTTAACGAGAGAATCGCTTCATTCCCTCGTTCGGTCATTGCATTCAGGTCGAGCCCTCGCGGTCCCAACTCGTCCGTCGTTACAAACTGCCTTTGCCTCTGGTCACGACCAGCCATATACATGTGAGGCGTGAAAAGATCGCTTAAATCAACGGTTCGATTCGCGATTGTCACGGCGAGCCGAATGGTGAGGTCGTAGAAACTATTTCCGGTGGTGTTGTGATACGCGACCTGCGTGACATGCACGACTTCCTGGTTCGTTAGCGAACGCGGAAGCTTTAGGTTATTCACAAACAGCAAGAGCGCCGGTTTTTGGCTGAGCACGAACGCTTGGTTTGTTTGCAAATAACTCCATACAACAAACGTCGCCGAAATGAAGGCACCCGAAGTGGCTGCCAATAGGATCAGGTACTCAACAAGCTGGGCCTTCGTTAGCTCGATCTGATCCGACGAAAAAAGGAACCAACTGGTCGCGCCCCAGGCGACTAGAATCAGTACTGAAATAGTGACCGGGACCCGCTGCATATCGCGACCTAACTATGAAGTGGACGGCGGAAAAGCCGTCTTATAAGGCGGCATTTTGCGCCGCGGGATGTACACCTTCAAGCCAATCAACAAATTGCAGCGAATCGGGCATTATCAGGGCTTGTCTTTCAAACGACGAAATGGGATGGGAGGCTCACCGAAGCATTCCTTCGAACGCAAGTAGTTGTTCAGCCTTTATGATGATTCCGAGATTGTTTGGAATCCCAGCGACGGCAATGGCCTTTTGCTGAGTTGGCACGACAACAACCCGAACCTCGCCCTCTACAGTGTGTTGTGGCCCGGCATACAAAACTCCTAACAACTTGATTCGGGAAGTCCCCATAAAGTTACCCTTTCGGGTTTGATAGCTACCGACTTCGAATAGCATCACCGGCGATCCACTGGAACCAGGGAAGCAGGCAGCATCGATGAGGAACTCTTTTCTCCCGTTCCAGTTGTGCTTGTAGTCGGTGGCAAGTACACCTTTTCGAAAGATCGGCAGGTTGTTTACTTCGTCCCATAATCCGTTTGGATAGCCGACCATCGTCACGTTCTCAAGACCAACCATGTCTTCGATGTCTGATGCGGTCGGGATAAGAGTCTGGTCTAGCGAGGTGAAGAAGAACTTAACATTTCTACCTTCGGCAGCCTGTAAGAGGGGCGCGATTGGCATGACGCAGAGATCAATGTTTTGGTCCGGATGCGGCGCCCATCTCTGCTCAAACGAAGAAAGCTCAAATGCTTGATGCTGGCCAACTGCGGGACCCCCATCAGCGTTTTGCAGTGTTAGTAGAAATCGTCCGCTCGTAGCGCCTGCAACAACATGCTTATTGGTGACAATCACTGGGACGTGCCTATCGCCTTCGCGGTTCAGACTGTAGAAAAAACCTGTGCCTGTACCCGTACCACCACCAGAAAGGACGCACTCAATTCTGACGGTGCTGTGGGCAAGCTGCTCTGCTGGACTGAGGCTCATATGGTTTTACCGTGAGGCCGAACGTCCCGCATTACCGACACAGGCCTCGTGCTGCGGGTCGGACCACACTAAACGTCTTTAATGTCGGTGTTTTCGTTTCAGGAAACCGTATTGTCCGGCCTTGGAGCCGCATTATTGCCGTCGAAAACAGCCGTGTAGTTCTCGCCGGGTTCTTGCAGTGTAACGAATCAAGGTAACCGGCGGCCCGCGACGACGGCGAAGCCGTGCCGGCGGGGCGTCCGCGTTGACCGCCGGGTTAGGGGCCATATGCCTCCTCAAGAAAATTGTCCATCCGATCGCTAAACTCATCGTCCATGACCTTGATCAGCGCGCGCGATAGAAGATCACAAACCTCGACAACCACCCCGGGCTCGACTTGGTTTGCATTCGGCGTGAGCGTTCCGTGTGCAAATATGTGACGTATTGCGGAGGCAAGATACGTTACGTTGCATGGATCAGCTTTGAAGTAGTTGTCGAGTTCCGTCTTGTGTGTTTGATTCACTCGGTCATAGATGAATTTGTAGAGCCGATCGTCAACGTCCAGAAGCCGGATTTGTTGTTGCAATTTGGGCGTGTTGTACTTCGCGAGCAACAGCCCGAGATTCGATTGTTTCGTGTCGGTCACTTCCATGAACTGCTCGAACGCAGACCACGCGAACATGACCCGGCACAATGAGCTGTATCCCTGGGCAGTGGATGAGGAATAGTTGTCAAGATTGAGACCACGAAAGGCTTTGGCCAGTCTGAAGCGAGCACCAAAGCGGTTTACATCTCCCATCGAGCCGGCAAGATTCAAAATCGCCGGGCCTAAATTGGCGTGCTTATCGAACACGCTCCACTGCGTCGGATACTCGGCGTAGGGATCGGGCAACTTCACGCTTGGCCCCTAACTTTGAAGTGAACGGCCGAAAAGCCGTCGATAAGCCGGCATTCTGCGCCGCGAGATGCACACCTTCAAGCAAATCAACAAATTGCAGCGAATTGGGCCTTATCAGGGCTTGTGTTTCGGATGACGAAATGGGATGGGAGGCTCTGTGATCTCTGTGTCCTTGGCTCTGTGGCTAGGCGCTTCGTTCGTCATATCTTGGCGCTGTTAATTAGGTCGCGGAGGAGGAAACGGTGGCACTGCGTTGCGTCCTCGGCGCAGTGACACATCAAGGTCACGTTCTGGCGCTTGGCTAGATGCTTGATGAGGCGAAGAGTAAATTTCTGACCAGCGTTGCGGATAACGGGATTCTTCGGTTCGCGCGTGTCTGCGCCGAGTATCTGGTCTCGGTAGCGTTTGGACCACTCGCGCCAGTTGGATGAGCCGTCGCCGCTCTTTAGAAGGCGTTCGGTCGGGCCAAGGCAGGCCATCCAGACGTTGTATCGCTTGGTGGACATAAAACGTCCGCGGTAACGAGTGGCAAGAATCCGAAGGCCGTCATCCTTGTGGATGGGCTCGAAAACAGATTTAACTTTTAGCATGGCTGGGTTTGCCTTTCTTTGGTTTGGTTCAAAAGGGACGAAACCAAACTGGTTGTGGCTGGTTCTTCGGCTTGAGTCGTTTCGCTAGTCGCTTCGGGTGCGCCAAATGCCATTCATACTCCCCGTCAGCCCCAGTGCAATCTACGACCTCGACTGTGCCAACGAGAACCCCGGTCGGCAGGTCGCCAGGCTCGCGAAGTAGTTCTGCAAAGTGCTCGGAATCGCCAGGCTTCGTGCTGGCGTAGATATAGACGCGCTCGCGAATGTGAGTGCGAATGCTGCGATACTCAATCTTCTTGGTGCCGCGCAGAATCTTCTCGGCGTGTGGCTGGCGAACACTCAAAGCACGCTGGATTTTCATGGCTAGTTTTTCGGCGAGCGGCTAGAAGCGCCTAACGTCTTGGTGTGCGGCGGGCCAGTACCGGCTTCCGATGAGGCACGGCGCTCGCGGCCCGTCCGCACCACCTAAAGTTATAACCCTGCGATGTGCTGCGCATAGGTGTGAAGCCCCGGGGAATGCGTGCGCGCAAAGGATGAACGGCGAGGCGCGCCCCTCGGAGTGACAGCGGCGGTGCGAACAAACTCCGCATGAACAGGCCCAAGAGCGGAATTAGCCTTCCCAAACTCCGCAACGCTCCCAAAGAAGCCGTGTTGAGGCTGAGGCATGCTTCGATACTGAGTGGGTCGTACCTCGCCGATTTTCTTGATATCAATCGGAATAGAGCCAAGAAAAAACATACCGACGATCTCATCAAAGAACGTAAACACCTCAACCTTCCCTACGTTCAGACGGAACCCTTTCGGAAAGAGAGTAACGGCCCACGAATGCGGAGCGAGTTGCTCCGCGATAGCAATCGAGCGAAGAAGCTGAGTAAGGACGAGGCGCTGCTCGGCCTTAGAGGAACACAGTTTCCGCATGACCTGTGCGGCGCTCGCCGGATCATCACGATTGAACTTTGTAACGGTCATGGATATCGATCTGCTGGGGTATAACGTTTGACTTGAGCGTCGTCTGCATCCGCTTGTTAGACGCGTTTGTCAGTTGAGTTTGGACGAAGCAAATTTAGAGATATCGTGGATAAGCTGTTTAATGTCAGCGGGGATTTCGTCAGCTTCCATTGCGTCCACTATCGCAGTTGGCGTAACGCTAACGCTATATTTCTCCTGAAGGTGTTGGTTAAAGGCGCTCATAGCCTCTTTCCCGGGGATAACTCTCAATCGCGAATTGACGTCCTTCCAGCAATCTTCGAATTCCTCTAGAGCGGCCTGGTTGATTGTTGCTTCGTGAAGGCCCGGCGAGTTCTTTCGCTCAAAAAGTCGGCGACTGGCCAAATACTGTGCAATTATGTAACTCTTTTTTTGGGTCGCGAAGTTGTCAAGCACCTCTGCTGCATCGATAGAATACGTTATCTCATTGCCGGTCCGTTTAGCTCGATCGGCCACCTTGCGCGCCGCTGCGCGGTCAATAGCGCTTGGAATAAGAAGAAAGTTTTCAATCTCCTTGTGTTTATGAATAGCAACATAGTTGCAAAACGAATTGCACTCATCGTTGATTGATGCGCGCTCTCCATCGGACCGATAATCCTTATCGAGGACTGCTGCCGCGCTAATCTTTCCGCCGAGCGTGGTCTCCATGCCTCTTTTTAAACTACGTATTCGCTCTGGATTGAAACCCTCAACCGGTATCACCGCGAAATCACTTCGATTGCTTACTTTAGTCAAACCAAGTTTTTGGGCGAATTTTCCGATTATCTGGAAGTCTTTGCCCTCAACGAATACTGCGCGCCGGGTTTTCGCAAGTTGCGTCAATATCGGATTGAGGTTTGAGCCAAGGATCGCAAAGACTTCTGCCAACTGCGAGGGATGTTTAATTCGTCGAGCGATCCTTCGCTGCTTATTGATAAGGACAATATCGTCCGTTTCTGCCTCGGTAATGATCTCGGTAGAGTGAGTCGCGATTAGAATGTCTGGACCCATGTTTCGGAGAAGGCCGAGCAACTGTCGTTGAAGGTCTGAGTGCAAGTAAATGTCCGGCTCATCAATCAGGAAGAGAGCCATGTCGCTTGATTGAATCAAGTGAGTCAGCATCTGACACCACACTTGAAAGCCAAATCCCGCCCAAAAAATCTCTCTAGGTATTCGGTCCTCAGGACAAAACATGTGGAGCCTTGACTTCTGGTGGGAAACATCGACTTTAGGTGCTTCTATGTCCATTCCGGGCCAAGTTTGTATCAAGGCTGCCCGAAATACATCAAACTTTTCGGGGTAGTGGTACCAGATGTTCCGAAAGTTACGCGCAGCCCGGTAGTTAAAAAGAGCGAGGCGTGCAGCTTCCTTCTCAAAGAGGGGCTCGTGGTGTTCAACCGGGCCAAGAATCGGCACAAATCCTACCGGGCAGTTGAAGTGAGACCGAAAGCTTGATGTTGTTCGTATCAGTTTGCCTTGAGCTTCTGGGATTAGATAGCACGCACCTTGTTGCGGGAAATATAGAAGCAACTCGTTTCCGTTTGATAGTTTGAACGTGACGGCGGCCGCCTCAGACTCATCATAGTTGTAGAAAATATTTTCCTCTGCGACCGAGATCGCGCTTAAATCAACCATGTAGCCAAGGGTGTTACCTCTAGGGCCACGGATCATCTCAGGGTTACGGGTGCTCGCCTTTCGCATTGCTGCGGCAAGAATTCGAAACGCCGCCAAAATAGTAGATTTACCTGCATTATTTGGCCCAACCAGAATGTTGAAGTGGCGGAGGTGGAGCGTAAAAGAGTCGAAGGCTTTGAAACGGCGAAAGTCCACGCGAACAAATTGGTGGGTTTCGGTCATTTGTTAAGTGTCTAACGTTCCGGTTCAAGCGCGCGGCGCTTGCGTCGCGTCGCGCTGCAACCCGGGGTTAGCCCTCAGTTCTTGAGTTCGTGATGGGAAAGACATCGACTGGCTTCTTTGCGAGGTACGACCGTGAGAGTTCGTCGACTACGAAATACGACTCAATAAGCTCTTCCAGTCGCCCGGCGAATACCAACCAAGGATCTTCAATGATCTTTTCCTTCACGGCCGCAACAAAGCTTTCCTCAAACCCTTCCATTTGCTCATCAGCAACGCGAAGTCGCTCGTAGATGACATGAAGACAATTGCGCTCGACTAGCGACAAATACGGATATACGTCATCTAGCACCGAGCGATATCCGTTGGTAACCGTCCGTACTGATAACGTAGGCATAAAGCGCTTCTGCTTAAGATGCCCGATAGCCTGGCGGAGGATGTCCCCCTTCTGAGGCAGCTGAGAAAGGATCGTTTCCAGTTCGCCCCTGATGATTCTCTTGTTTCTAAATATGTACCAACGGTAACGGGCGTACCTCGCGCCTTCTCCGAGCAGGAAGCCGACCGCAACGCCAACTAGGGGAAGCCACGAAGGGACTGTAGATGGTGCCGGCATTTTCTGAGGGCTAACTTTGAAGTGGACGGCCGAAAAACCGTCTTATAAGGCGGCATTCTGCGCCGCGGGATGTACACCTTCAAGCAAATCAACAAATTGCAGCGAATTGGGCATTAACAAGGCTTGTCTTGCGGATGACGAAATGGGATGGGAGGCTCTGTGATCTCTGTGTCCGCTGTGGCGGATTGCTTTTGACTCTATAGCGGTTCACCCCCGGGAACGCCAATAGCCTGGGCGTCGGCTCTGGTGCGCAACAGCCAAGACCAGTACCTCATCCGCTATGGCTTGGTAGATCAGCAAGTAGGGAAATCGGCGCACCGACAAGCGGCGAACTCCCTCATCGAAGATCGCGCCCAGCATGGGATGCTCAACTGCGAGGGCAGTCGTGCGCTCGACCTCGGCCAGGAACTCTGCGCCCAATCCCGGAACCCGACCGTTGTAATACGCCACGGTCTCGAGCAACTCCTCCTCGGCCGGGCGAAGAAACCGAACGCTCGTCAACGAAGGAGCCTGCGAGCCTTCTCAAAAACTTCGGACGCGGGCACCGCGTCGATTTCACCGCGCCGGTAAGCCGCGAGCCGCTCCCGCGCTTCAGCGCGCCATGCCTCCTCGACATCGCCCTCGTCCACGCCCTCCAGCGATAACAATATCGCGTACGCCAGCCGCGCACGATCTTCCGGGGCAAGTTTCGAGGCTTGCGCCTCGAGTTCCTCAATGGTTGCCGCCATGGTTACCTCCATCATCAGTCCCACTAGACTACGTTCCCTGACTCGCCCGGTCAACATGGGAAGCGCTTTGCGCGTGTTGAACGGCGACGACTTCGTCCGTTCGAACACGCGCAGCCTCGGTAATGTCAACGGTAATCAATAGGCGCATCACGTCGGCTGCCTGCTCGCCTTCACGGTCGCATCCCCGCAAGCGGGGCCCCTGCTCCGCGCTCCGGCACGCTAGTCAAACCGGTCGCGTCCGGATTTAACGCCACTTGGCGTGCTTGGCGGTTCAGTTCTTCATCTTATTCCGGCCTTGTTTCTCTCTGCGTGCTCGGCGGTTCCGAAATGCCGTGATTCGTGAGTCGTGATTCGACAGCCCAGTTTACAGTTTGCAGTAGGCAGTTTGCAGTTACTGCCAACTGACGGCTGCCGACTGCCAACTCCAGTTACCGGTCACGTATGCGCCATCGCAATGTTGACTTCGTCGGGGATCGCCACACCATCGCCGTCGGCATAGGGCTGCAACGCCGCCTTGACCTCTCTGGCGAACGCAGCACGTCGTTCCTCGCTCAACGCTGCAACAGCACCGGCCACGGGACTGCTGGAAAGATGCCCGATAACGAACGTCTCAATCGAGGGCAGGCTTACGATCATTTCTCGCGGACGAATTTGTATCGCATGGAACCCGGACTCGACGAGCATGCGGTGCAGCGCATCGGCATCCGGCACCACCCTTGAAGCTCGATACTTGTTGGCAATCTCCGCACCCACAAATCGTTCAAGCGCCTCTCCCGCGGCGATGTTATAAGGACTTGCTGATTTCCAGACGCTGAACAGCACCCGCCCGCCGGGGACGAGAACACGATGCATCTCGCGCAACGCCGCGAGCTTATCGGGGAAGAACTGGAGACCTTGCTGGCACAGGATGGCATCAAACGAAGCGTCCGGGAGATCCATCGCCACCGCGCTCCCCTCGACCCAATGGAGGGTCGCACCCGGCGCAGGCGGCACGGCACGAGCGACGGCCAGCATCCCTGCATTGAAATCGAGCCCTGTGACCCGCCCCGTTGGTCCCACGTGAGTGGCCGCAAGGCGTGCAACCACCCCAGTGCCACACGCGAGATCCAACACCCGCTCTCCCGGTCTCAATTCAGCGAGCCCGACGAGATCAGGTACCCAGGGCCTCATGTATTGGGTCGCGTACCGCTCATACATCTCCGCGGCATTGCCGCTCACCTGGTATCCGGATTGCTCACTCATCGTCCGTTCCTACCTCGACACCCAATAGATCTCCACTATCGATCTTCTGTGTTAATCCGCGTCTATCAGCGCTAATGAAAGTCGAATCACGACTCACGAATCACGATTCACGCTTTATTTGACAATCAGGGCGGCACGCCCTGCAATGGCGTTCTTCCGCAGCAGCTCGTGCACCTGCTCCGCCTCCTCCAGCGGGAAAGTCC
>CAZYAH010000038.1:0-11399 GCA_964645595.1 uncultured Alicyclobacillaceae bacterium
GGGACTACCTTCTCTACGACGCAAAACAGGCAGCGTTGGGATTGGCCCGCTCCGGCTACACCCGCAAGCATCCGAAGAAGATCCCGGTGATTGGGGAAAGCGGAGCTGCGCTGCTCAAAGTCGGCGTATACGGCATGAAGAAGAGCGGTTACATCTCGGACCACGACGAGAAAATCGCAAACCACCTCATCCGCGTGCTTACGGGTGGCTCTGTCCCGCGCGGCACACTGGTCACGGAACAGTACTTGCTCGATTTGGAACGCGAGGCGTTCCTGAGCCTGATTGGCGAGCCGAAGACGCAACAGCGCATGCAGCACATGCTCACCACCGGAAAGCCGTTGCGCAACTGACGAACCGCGATAGGAGGGAGTTTCCGTGAGAGAAGCAGTGATTGTGGCCGGTGTCCGCACACCGATAGGCAAAGCGCCGAAAGGCGCGCTTCGCAACACGCGGCCGGACGACCTGGGCGCTCTGGTCGTCTCGGAGCTGCTCCGGCGGACGCCGCAGGTCGCTCCGGAGGAGATTGAGGACATCGTGATGGGCTGTGCCATTCCCGAGGCAGAACAAGGCATGAATGTCGCCCGCATCATCGGGATGCGCGCGGGCTTGCCGAACACAGTGCCAGGGGTAACGGTAAATCGGTTTTGTTCATCCGGTCTGCAGACGATTGCCATGGCTGCCCAGCAGGTCATGACCGGGATGGCGGACGTAGTGATTGCCGGTGGCGTGGAGACTATGAGCATGATCCCGATGGGCGGATACAACATCTCACCGAATCCGCACCTCGTCGAGACTTATCCCCAAGCGTACATGTCCATGGGGCATACTGCCGAAGAGATCGCGACGCGTTTTGGGATCTCCCGAGAGGACCAGGACGCCTTTGCGCTGCGCAGCCACCAGCGCGCTGCGGCCGCCATCGACGCCGGCAAGTTCAAGGACGAGATTGTCCCGGTGACGGTCAAGCACACAGAAGTGACTGAGGACAACAAGGTGGCGGCGAAGGAGTTCGTATTCGACACCGATGAAGGCGTCCGTCGGGACACATCTCTCGAAGCATTGGCCAAACTCCGTCCCGCGTTCCGCGCAAACGGCACCGTCACCGCCGGGAATTCGTCGCAGACGAGCGACGGGGCGGCGGCAGTCCTCGTGATGTCGGCGGACCGGGCGCGGGAGTACGGATTGAAGCCGCTGGCTGCATTTCGATCCTTTGCCGTAGCGGGGGTAGATCCGGACATCATGGGCGCTGGACCGATTGCGGCGGTTCCCAAGGCGCTCAAACTCGCCGGCCTATCGCTGTCCGACATTGATTTGATTGAACTGAACGAGGCGTTCGCGTCCCAGGCGCTGCACGTCATCCGAACCCTTGAGATGGACGAAGAGAAGGTCAACGTCAACGGCGGCGCCATCGCGCTCGGCCACCCGCTCGGCTGTACCGGCGCCCGGTTGACCGTCTCGCTGCTGGGCGAGCTTGCGCGCCGCGGTGGCCGTTATGGCCTTGTCACCATGTGCATCGGAGGCGGCATGGGAGCGGCAGGCGTGTTCGAACGAATTTCCTAAACGAAACGCCGAGCAAATTTTCGGATTGCAGTGTGTGTTTCGAATCCTTAAAAGCGACAGGAGGATGAAACCATGAGTACGGCAGAACATCAATTGACCAAGGGCGGCGCGTTTCTCATTGAGGAGACCACACCGGATCGAGTGTTTACACCTGAAGATTTCACCCAGGAGCACCACATGATTGCGGAGACAACCCGGCAATTCGTGGAGGGAGAAGTGCTTCCGCACGCGGATGAACTGGAGCACCAGGACTGGGACCTCACCGTCAAGTTGTTGAAAAAGGCTGGAGAGCTCGGCCTGCTCGCGGCCGATGTCCCGGAAGAGTACGACGGTCTTGGCGCGGACAAGGTGACATCGGCGCTCATCACCGAGTACATTACGCGCGGCGGATCCTTTGCGCTTAGCCACGGCGCGCACGTCGGCATCGGAACCTTGCCGATTGTCTTCTTTGGCAATGAAGAACAACGGAGAAAATACCTGCCGGCGCTCGCCAGCGGGGAGAAGTTCGCAGCCTACGCACTGACCGAGCCTGGGTCCGGGTCGGATGCGCTCGGCGCAAAAACCACGGCCAAGCTGTCGGAAGACGGAAAATACTACATTCTGAACGGAACCAAACAGTTCATCACCAACTCGGCGTTCGCGGACATCTTCATCGTGTACGCGAAAATCGACGGGGAACAGTTCTCCGCGTTTATCGTGGAACGCGACTTCCCGGGCGTCTCCACCGGTCCGGAGGAGAAAAAGATGGGGATTAAAGCGTCCTCCACGCGGCCGCTCATCCTCGAAGACGTGAAGGTGCCGGTGGAGAACCTCCTCGGCGAGCCGGGGCGGGGCCACGTCATCGCGTTCAACATCTTGAACATCGGCCGCTACAAGCTTGGCGTCGGCTGCGTCGGCGGCATGAAAGCGGCCATTGAGGCGTCTGTGAAGTACGCCAAGCAGCGCAAACAGTTCAAGACAGCCATCGCCAACTTCCCGCTCATCCAGCAGAAGATTGCCGATATGAACATCCGCGCCTACGTGGCGGAAAGCATGTGCTACCGCTCGACGGGCGACATCGACAAGCAACTGGAGTCCCTCGGCGGCAACCTGGACGGCCGGACTGCGGCACGGGCGATTGAGGAGTACGCGCTCGAGTGCTCCATCAACAAGGTGTACGCTTCGGAGGCGCTCGACTTCGTCGTGGACGAAGGTGTCCAGATTCACGGCGGTTACGGATTCATCCAGGAGTACCCGATTGAGCGGATGTACCGCGACTCCCGCATCAACCGAATCTTTGAGGGGACCAACGAGATCAACCGTCTGTTGATCCCGGATATGCTGCTGCGCAAGGCGATGAAAGGGCAACTCCCGCTGCTGGAGGCGGCCCAAGGGTTGCAGCAGGAACTGATGGGCATGTTGCCGATGCCGGACGAGTCCGCGCCGCTCGGAACGGAACGCCACCTGCTTAGCATGGCGAAAAAGGTGTTCCTCTTTGTCGGCGGTTCGGCCGTGCAGAAGTACATGCAGGCGCTCAAGGATGAACAGGAGATTCTCGCCAGCCTGGCTGACATCATCATTGAGATCTACGCCATGGAAAGCGCCATCGTGCGCGCCGAAAAGGCACTCGACAGCGGATTTGACGCGGAGAACAAGCTGGACATGGTCAAGGTGTACGTTCCTGAAGCCATGAACCGCATTGAAGGCTTCGCCCGCAACATCCTGGCCGCGATGGAGGAAGGCGACATGCTCCGCACGCAGCTCGCGGTGCTGCGCAAATTGACCCGCTTCCAGCCGGTGAACGCGAAGGAGATCAAGCGGAGAATCGCCCGCCGCGTCATTGACGCCGAAAAGTACCTGGCGTAACGACCAAACGACAAATAGCGACGGTAAAAATAGAATGACATGCCTCGTGCGAGAACGTATCACTCCATAAGGGGGCTCGCGCCCCCTTGGAGCACTTTGCGAGGCATGTCATTTTCATTACAATCTCCAATCCTTCATGGACACACTGGAATCCATGAGGTACACTCAAAACTGTGCCACAAAAGCGTTCGATGCAGCTCGCGGACAGGGGGAATCTACAATGCCTCCCGAAAACGCCATGGCGTGGATAGCCGGTTGGTTTCCACTGCTCTCCTTTGTCGTCAGCTTCCTGCTCTACTACTGGAAGCGGCGCGCGTGGATCTGTACCGTGGTCACATTTGTGCCGACCTTCGCCGCGATGTGGTTTGTCTTTACGCTGCATTTTTGGCCGTGGCTGCTGCTGTACGTGTTCTTGTCGTGGCTCGCCTGCTGGGTCGTGCACGTGGCCAGGACCGGACAGCTGTTTACCCGCTCGCGTTAGACGCCGTTTGGAGTCGGGTAATCGTCTGGCAGAATGTAGACCGGAACGTCGCGCTTGACGCCAAAGTCGAGGGCTCGGCTCAGGTCGTTGATGAATATGTCGATCCGGTTGCCGACAATGGCGGCTCCCGTGTCTTGGGCAATTCGGAAGCCGATGCCCGGTATGAACAATTTCGTGCCGTACGGGATGACGTGGGGATCTACCGCCACGGTGACGCCTTCGCGGGCCTTTGTCCCTGTGGATGTAATGCCGTAGTCGGGATCACCCGGGCGTTTTCCCGTGGATTCGTAGCCCGCTGTGTACGCCGTCAATGTGCAAGGCAAGACTTTCGCATCGGCTGGAAGACCTGTTGGCGTCTGGCTGTCGCGGGAAGACAGTGTCGAACTGGCCGACTGCGCGCCCCTGCCTACTTCCGGTCGGTAAAAGAGTTTCTGGCCAATTTGCAAAAATCGGGGATCGGACACGTTGTTGTTTGCAATCAGATTCGCTACGCTGACACCCAACTTTCTTGATATCCCCCATAACGTGTCTCCCTTTTGCACAACGTAGACCTGCGTGGAGACCTCTACTGGCGGGAACAAGATGCGGGCAAAGTCGTTCTTCACCGGCCCGACGACTGTCGCATAAGTCAGAGGCGCAGCCAAAACCATCACCAGCAGCGCGGTCAACCACAGTCGATTGGCTCTGCGCATACCATATCATCTCTCCTTCTCCTCTTGTCCCTAGTACGCTGGTTTTCTTTCTACCAGCATGGACAAGAAGTAGGAGCGATATACATAGATGCGCAATCGACGAAAAAACACCGTTCAACGAAACTGTTGAACGGTGTGCCCGGGATTGACGTCTGCGGCTGGCGGGAGGTCCTACCGCCCGAGCAACAGGTCAATTTCTGATCTGTACTTTCCTCCTGGCGTTTCCAGTATTTGCGGGATGTTGCGCAAGGCTTCGTGGTGGACAATGCGGTGGAGGGCCTCAAATCCGATGGAACCTTCCCCGATGTTGGCGTGCCGGTCCTTGCGCGAGTTAAACGGCGTCTTCGAGTCGTTGATGTGCGCAACCTTCAGCCGCTCGAGTCCGAGAATGTCGTCAAACTGCTGGAGGAAGCCGTCGAAGTCGTTGACGATGTCGTACCCGAAGCTGTAGTTATGGCAGGTGTCAATGCACACGCCGAGCTTGTCCTGGTGTTTGACGAGGGAGATGATCTCGGCGATTTGCTCAAGTGAATTTCCCACTTTGGAGCCGTCGCCCGCCATCGTCTCAAGGCAAATCGTCAAATTTTCGCTCCCGGTCAATATGCTGTTGAGCGCTTCGGCAATGCGGCGAATGGCGTACGCTTCACCCTCGCCGACGTGGCTGCCCGGGTGCATGACGATGTAGCGAAATCCCAGGTACTCGACGCGCTCGATTTCTTCCTTGAGGACGGACACGCCATATTCCCAGGTGTCCTCTTTGGGGCTTGCGAGGTTGACGAGGTAGGAGAGGTGAACCACGGGATCAACAATTCCGTGCTGCTCCATCAGCGCCAACGCCTCGTCGCGGTGAAACTCCGTAATGGGGCGCGCTTTGCCGCCGCGATTACTGCGGGTATAGATCATGTAGGTGTTTGCATCATAAGAGATGGTTTCCTCGACGGCGGCCAACAGACCGGTCTTTGCGATGGAGACGTTTGCGCCGAGGAAAATTCCTTTATCGGTATCAAAACTGCGAATGGACGTCATGACGAGAACCTCCTTGGTCGACGACCGGTGTCATCAAATCGATCCCGGTTGTCCGCGGGATTACTCGTCTAGCATAGCAACTTTTTCGGGCGGATGGAAACGGATCCGGGCTTTTCCGTATCCAGCCCGACTGCGATGGAGAGGGGGATGGCAGTGGCCAAAGAGCAGAACCCGCGGTTTGGGCGCGTCAACTTTTTGTACGGAATGGTTTTCGTGGCCCTAACCGCGCTGATTTTGCGCCTCGGCTACCTGCAGATTGCGCGGGGGGCGGAGTTCCGCCAGAAGGCAAACACAACCATGCTCGCCCAGATCCCCGTGTTGCCGTCGCGCGGATGGATCTACGACACCAACGGTGTCCTGTTGGCGTACGACGAACCGTCGTTTAGCATCGTCCTGACGCGCCTGCACACTGCGGAGCAGGAGCAGAGCTTTAACGCCATGGCGGAAGAACTCGCACCCGTCCTCGGGATGAAAAAGCAGGAGTTCCTAGATCTTATCAACAGCAAGAAATACGCGGGCCAGGCGCAGATCCGCCTGCTCGAGAACGCCAATCAGCGGCAGGTGTCATTTGTCCGGGAACACCAATCCGACTTGATTGGCGTGCACGTCGAGGTTGAGCCCAGGCGGGTGTACAAGTACGGGGACCTGGCCGGGCAAGTGCTGGGGTACGTCGGCGCGCAGTCGAGCGCAGACAGGCCAAAATACGAAGCCAAGGGCTACTACATCGACCAGAAAGTCGGCAAGGACGGCGTGGAACTCCAGTACGAGGACCTGTTGCAGGGGAAGCTGGGTCACCGGGTTGTGGAGACAAACAGCCGCGGCATCCCAATCAAGGACTTCGGCCTGGATCCGGCTCCGACAGCCGGCAAGACGCTGCAGCTGACGATTGACGCCAAGCTGCAGGCGGACGCACAGCAGATTGTCATGGACGGGTTGAACGAAGTGCGAAAGAAGTACGGGTACACCCCGAACGAGGCCAGCGCAGTGATGCTGAATCCGAATACTGGGGAAATCCTGGCGATGGTCAGTTATCCGTACTACAGTCCACAGTGGTACATGGATCCGAAGGCGCTCGCCGCGCACTGGCAGTACCTGAACGACCCGCACCTGACGCCGACAGTCAACCACGTCATTCGTAGCTACCACGAACCAGGGTCCACGGTCAAGCCGGCAAACCTGATTGCGGCGCTGATGAGCCACGTCGTTACGCCGTCCACCACCATTCCTGACCCTGGATACGTGAAAGTGGGTAGTGACACCATCTTAAAGGACGACGCGCCGGGGGGACACGGTTTAGTAGATCCCGTCAAGGCCATCCAGGTATCCTGCGACACATTTTTCTACTACGTGGGGTTGTGGCTGGCCGACTGGCGCGGCGGACCGCCGCCTGGGCAAAGCGTTGCGCAGTGGTTTGTCACCGGCAACGTCAAGGGGCTGAACACCCTGTTCAGTTGGGAATCCAAGTTTGGCCTCGGCCAGCTTACGCACATCGACTTGCCGGCGGAAGTCAAAGGAATGTTCTACCGGACCCCGCTGAACAGCTACCCGGTGCCGTACAATCTGCAAGAGGCTATCGACAGCATGAAGAAGAAGGGGTACTACGAAAAACACGGCCAGCTGTACGACAATGCCGCCGCCGGAATCGGCCAGTTGCAGGCGTTCACGCCGATTGAGCTCGCGCAGTACATCTCGACCCTCGCCAACGGCGGCAAGCGGATTCAACCGCACGTACTGAAGGCGGTGTATCCATCGGGTACCTCGCCCGCTTCCGCGACCGGCCAAGGCGTAAAGCCAGAAGAAGTTGTCAAGCCGAAAGTGCTGGACTTGGTCAAAATTGATCCGGAGTACTTGCAGATTGTCCGCCAGGGCATGTACGACGTGGTCAATAAACCGGGCGGAACGGCCTACGGATCCTTCACCGACGCGCCGTACAAGGCAGCGGGCAAGACAGGGACCGCGCAGGTTGGCAGCGCGAAAAACGACACGTCGCTCTTTATGGCGTACGCGCCGTTTGACAAACCGCAGATTGCGGTGGTGGTCATGGTGCCGGGCGGCGGTTCCAGTTACGAGACCGCTGTGCCGATTGCTCGCAAGCTGTTTGACGCGTACTTCAAGGAGCACCACATGTTCTTTCCAAGAGATCAGTGGACGAATGCGGGACCGCCGGACAACTGGTTCAAGATGTCTGCCTATAAGGAACCGGAAGCCGCCATCGGATCTGCGTATAAACAGTGACATCAGTTTGTGTAACAACGGCCACCGTCGCTTGACGGTGGCCGGTTATGTTCAATAAACTGGAACTGAGCGAGCGCTCAGTCGGAGGAGGGAGACCGGTGAACGTGGAGATTGAAAGCCAGGTCAAGGACCCGGAACGAGTCCGCGAGCGGCGGGCGCAAATTGTCTCCGCAGCTGTGCGCTTGTTTTCGGCCAAAGGGTTTCACAAGACGACCACGCGCGAAATTGCCAAAGCGAGCGGGTTGTCTAACGGAGCGCTGTACGAGTACGTCAATTCGAAAGAAGATATTCTGTTCTTGGTCTGTCAACACATTCACAACGAGATGCACAGACATCTGCAGAGTCGCCACCCGGTTGGTGCGCCGGGCGCCGCGAAATTGCGCCGCGCAATTGAGAGTTTGTTCCGGGTTCTTCGCGACATGCAGGCAGACGTTCTGTTGATTTACCAGGAGGCCAAATCGCTGCCGCGCGCGTATTTGCGCGAAGTGTTGCGCCAGGAGCAAGGGATTGTCAACCTGTTCGTGGAGCTCTTGCGGGAGGGCGTCGAGGACGGTTCACTGGCGGTTGCAGAGGAGCGCATCGAGTTGCTGGCCCAGGACATCGTAGTGATGGCACAGATGTGGGCATTCCGGCGCTGGGCGCTGCAGCACGTATCCTTTGAGCAGTTCGTTGAACACCACACGAACTTGTTGATGCAGGCAGCCGGAGCGCATGATTCACGTTCTGTCGAATAACGGGAACGGGAGGTATTCGGATGACGACTTCTATTCATTCCAATCCTACTGGAAGAAATGATAGCGCTTCCATAGGAAGCGGCGAGAACCCGCCAACGGTAGTGCCGGATTTCACAGCCACCCAAGAGCGCGAACCCTATCGGCCCACACACCCAGTCCGGTTTGTGACGGCGTCCAGCCTGTTTGACGGGCACGATGCTTCCATCAACATCATGCGCCGGATTCTGCAGGCGACTGGGGTGGAAGTGATTCACCTCGGCCACAACCGATCCGTTGACGAAATCGTCAACGCGGCCATTCAGGAAGACGCGCAGGGCATCGCGGTGAGTTCCTACCAGGGCGGACATGTGGAATTTTTCAAGTACATGGTCGACCTCCTGCGCGAGCGCGGCGCTTCGCACATCAAGGTGTTTGGCGGCGGAGGCGGCGTCATTGTCCCGGAGGAGATTGCCGAGTTGGAGGCGTACGGCGTCGCCAAGATCTTCTCGCCAGACGACGGCCGCAGACTGGGCTTGCAGGGCATGATCAACCACATGGTTCGCGCCTGTGACCAGCCGCCAACGTTCACTGTGGACGAATCACTGGAGCAGCTCGCGACCAACCAGCCGCAGGCCATCGCGAAGCTCGTCACGTACGTGGAGCACATGCACGGTATGGACGATGCCCAGTACGGCAACGTCATGGCTCTGCTGAGAGAGCGTGCGAAGAGCGCTCCCGTTGTCGGCATCACCGGCACTGGCGGGGCAGGAAAGTCCTCATTGACCGACGAACTGGTGCGCCGCTTCCTGACGGATTTCCCTGACAAAAAAATTGCGATTTTTTCAATTGATCCTTCAAAACAGAAGACGGGCGGAGCGCTGCTCGGCGACCGCATCCGCATGAACTCCATCCATAACCCGCGCGTGTACATGCGCAGTCTCGCCACCCGGTCGGCCAAGAGCGAACTCTCGGCGGCCACCGCGGACGCCATCGCCGTCGCCAAAGCTGCTGGATTTGACCTGGTCATCGTGGAGACCAGCGGCATTGGCCAAGGTGACGCGGACATCGTCTCCGTTGCCGACGTCTCCCTGTACGTGATGACGGCTGAATACGGGGCGCCGTCGCAATTGGAGAAAATTGATATGCTCGACTACGCGGATCTCGTCGCAATCAACAAGTTCGACCGGCGCGGATCCGAGGATGCGCTGCGGCACGTGCGCAAGCAGATTCAGCGCAACCGCAACGCCTACCACCAGTCACTGGACGAAATGCCGGTCTACGGAACCGTGGCCAGCCAGTTCAATGATCCGGGAACCAACGTCCTGTACAAGGCACTGATTGCGACCATCAACCAAAAGTGCAACACGGCATGGGAGAGCCGCTTGGAAGTCGGCGAAATAGCGGATCGCAAACGAGCCATCATTCCCCCCGAGCGCTCACAGTACCTGCTTGACGTCGTCAATACGGTCCGCAACTACCACAAGCGCGTCAAGCGGCAGGTGCAACTCGCCCGCCGCGCCTACCAGATCAAAGGCGCAATTGACGCGGTCAGGGAACGCGCGGCAGACCCGTCGCTTGTGGATACGCTGGAGCGTACTTTCAACGACACCTGGGGTGAAGTGGACAGCGACGTGCGCCGCATCATCGAGGGCTGGAACGACAAGAAGTCCCGGTACCGGGCCGACGAGTTTGTCACGAAGATTCGGGACCGGGAAGTCCGGACCAAACTGTACTCCGTCTCATTGTCGGGGACGAAAATCCCGAAGGTCTGCCTGCCGGACTACGAGGACTGGGGCGAAATCGTCAAATGGTCGATGAAGGAGAACGTCCCCGGAGAATTCCCATTCACCGCGGGAGTGTTTCCGTTCAAGCGGACGGAGGAGGAACCGAGGCGGCAGTTTGCCGGAGAGGGCACTCCGGAGCGCACCAATCGGCGGTTCCACTACCTGTCTCAAAATGATCCGGCGAAGCGGCTGTCCACAGCGTTCGACAGTGTGACGCTCTACGGCGAGGACCCGGACTATCGGCCGGACATCTACGGGAAGATTGGCGAGAGCGGCGTCAGCGTCTGCACGCTCGAAGACATGAAGAAACTGTACGCCGGGTTTGACCTGTGTGCTCCGACGACCAGCGTCTCCATGACGATTAACGGCCCGGCGCCTATCATCCTGGCGATGTTCATGAACACCGCCATCGACCAGCAGGTCGAAAAGTTTGTGGCGGAAAACGGCCGCCAGCCGGACGCGGAAGAGTATGAACGGATCAAGTCGTACACGTTGCAGACGGTCCGCGGCACGGTGCAGGCGGACATCCTGAAGGAAGACCAAGGGCAGAACACGTGCATCTTCTCCACGGAATTTGCCCTGCGAATGATGGGCGACATCCAGCAGTACTTCATCGACCACAAGGTTCGCAACTACTATTCGGTCAGCATCAGCGGCTACCACATTGCGGAAGCCGGGGCAAACCCGATTACGCAGCTGGCGTTCACGCTCGCGAACGCGTTCACGTACGTCGAGTACTACCTGAGCCGCGGGATGCACATCGACGACTTTGCGCCGAATCTCTCGTTCTTTTTCAGCAACGGCATGGATCCGGAGTACTCGGTGATTGGCCGGGTTGCGCGCAGAATTTGGGCGACAGTCATGCGCGACCTTTACGGAGCGAACGAACGCAGTCAAAAGCTGAAGTACCACATTCAGACGTCCGGCCGCTCTCTGCACGCCCAGGAGATTGATTTCAACGACATTCGCACGACGTTGCAGGCGCTGATTGCCATTTACGACAACTGCAACTCGCTGCACACCAACGCCTACGACGAAGCCATCACCACGCCGACCGAGGAGTCGG
>CAZYAH010000039.1:0-11265 GCA_964645595.1 uncultured Alicyclobacillaceae bacterium
CAAATCGAGCCCCCACACGTTGTACTTGCCGCTCAAATTGGTCGAAAAGGCAATGCGCTTTTCGTCCTTGCTGACAGTGAACGTGGTGATGGAATACGTACGGAAAAACTCTTCGACGTCCGGCCGAGCAAATGGTTTCAACCCGTTTCCTCCCCTTGTTCGCGTGTTTCCGCTTCACTCCTGCGCTAAAGTTGGAGTTCGCGTCATTCCGCTCCACTCCTGCGCTGAAGCGAGCCGTTCCGCGGAAAGACGCGAACCTCCGCTATAACTACACCTCCACGTTAGTAGAGTGCAGAGCGTTACCTGGCTTCCTCTAAGGTACTCTATGCCTTTGAGGCAATCTATATCTTTTGAAATTTGCGAAACCAGAAGGCATGAGCAGGTCCGTCAAAGGACCTGCGCCCGCCCACGGTAAACCAATCCTCGGTGCGGATCCACCGTCACCAGCATCCCGTCTTCAATCTTGCTGGTGGCGCCTTCCGCCCCCACAATCACCGGAATTCCGAGCGTCACGCCAACGACCGCGGCGTGAGACGTCAGGCCCCCTTCTTCGGTGATGATGGCCGCAGCCTTCTGAATGGCTGGAACAATTTCCTTATCCGTGGCGTATGTCACCAGAATACTGCCCTCTTGCACGCGATTCAACAGATCATCTGTTCGATTGGAGACCACTGCCTTGCCGCTGACCGCGCGCTGCCCGATGCCCGTACCTTGCACGAGCACTTCGCCAATGGTGTGCACTTTGATGAGGTTGGTCGTTCCCTGTTGACCCACGGGCACGCCGGCGATGATGACCACCATGTCGCCGTGCCGGACATGACCGGCGTCGAGCGCGCCCTCCACGGCGCGTTCCAGTACCTCGTCCGTGGTCGTGCTCTCCGGCACCACGACGGGGTAGACCCCCCACACGACACTCAGCCGACGGGCGACTTCCGGCTTCGGCGTCGTCGCCACAACGATGGTCCGCGGGCGGTGTTTGGCAATCATTTTCGCGCTGTAGCCCGACGTCGTCGCTGTCACAATGGCCGCCACCCCGAGGTCGGCTGCCATCGTCTGCACCGCGTGTCCAATCACGTCGGTCACCTTTCGCTCAACCGACGTGCTGTGGCGGCTCGCAACCTCCTGGTTGCAGAGCGCCTGCTCCGCGCGCAGCGCAATTTGCGCCATCGTCCGCACCGCTTCGACCGGGTACTTGCCGGCCGCCGTCTCGCCGCTCAGCATGATGGCGTCCGTCCCGTCGAAGATGGCGTTGGCGACGTCGCTCGCCTCAGCCCGCGTCGGGCGCGGGTTGCGCTGCATCGAGTCGAGCATCTGCGTCGCAGTGATGACCGGTTTGCCTGCCCGGTTGCAGAGGGAAATCATGCGCTTCTGCGCGAGCGGCACCTCCTCCGTCGGGATTTCCACGCCGAGGTCGCCGCGCGCCACCATGATGCCGTCCGCGACGTCGATGATCTCCTGCAGCCGCTCGAGGCCTTCCTGCGTCTCAATCTTGGCGATAATGTCCGCCTGGTAGTCGTGCTCTTCGAGGATTTTGCGGACCTCGAGGACATCCGCCGCCTTGCGCACGAACGAAGCGGCAATCAAATCGACGCCCTGCTGGACGCCAAACCGGATGTCGGCCTCGTCCTTTTCCGTGACGCCGGGAATCCGGAGCGTCACGCCCGGCACATTGATGCCCTTGTTGTCGCGCAAGATACCTCCGTTGACCACGCGGCATACTATGTCGTGTCCTTCCACCCGTTCCACCACGAGGCCAATCAGGCCGTCGTCAATCCGGATGGGGGCCCCGGGATGGACGTCCTCCACCAGTCCCTCGTAGGAAACCCACACGCGCTCCGCAGTGCCGTATTCGACCGGGTCTGTGGTTAGAGTGATCTTTGCTCCTTCAACCAGTTCTACCTGTCCGCCGGCAATCTTGCCCGTGCGAATCTTGGGGCCTTTGATGTCCAGCATGATACCGACGTGCTTGCCAACTTCCGCCGCGGCCTGGCGAATCCGCTGAATCCGCGTCGCGTGTTCCTCGTAGCTTCCGTGCGAGAAGTTGAGCCGGGCCACATCCATGCCTGCACGGATAATCTCCTTCAGTGTTTCCAGCGATTCACTTGCAGGTCCGATTGTGCATACAATCTTGGTTTTGCGCATGATACTTCTCCTTTTAGAGATGGCCCAAACTGGAGGCACAGTCGCCGCCTCTGGTTCGGACACAGAGTTTCGTCAAATCGACAGTACGTTGGCGAGGCTGTACAGAGAAAGGTCAGGCTGCCGCGGCGTCGTGAAAACCGTGTCAAAATCCACGGCGACAAGCACATTGTTTTGGGTAGCCGCCATCTTGCCGCTCGCGCCCGACAACAAGAGTTCCACCGCGTACGCGCCCAGGCGACTGGCCAGCAACCTGTCCGTGGCCGTCGGAGCTCCCCCGCGCTGGATATGTCCTAGCACGGTCACTCGCACTTCAAATCCAGTGTGCTCGGTCAGGTACTTTCCAATTTCGATCCCGCTGCCTGCGCCTTCCGCCACCAGGATGATGGAGTGCTTCTTGCCGCGGGCCACGCCGCGCTCCAGTCTCTGGATGACGTCGTCCAACCGGTACGGCACTTCCGGAATCAGCACCGATTCGGCACCCCCGGCGAGCCCGACGTGCAGCGCGATGTCTCCAGCGTTGCGCCCCATCACTTCCACCACGTACGTTCGCTCGTGCGAAGTGGCCGTGTCCCGGATCTTGTCAATCGCCTCAATGGCGGTGTTGACCGCCGTATCGAAACCGATGGTCGCGTCGCAACAGGGGATGTCGTTGTCAATCGTGCCAGGGATGCCAATCGCGGGGATGCCGAGTTTCGCGAGCGCGGCAGCGCCTCGAAAGGATCCGTCGCCGCCAATGACGATGATTCCGTCAATCTGGTTCTGACGCAACTTCTCAAAGCCCTGCCGCTGTCCTTCCACCGTCTTGAACGGTTCGCACCGAGCGGTGTATAAAATTGTTCCGCCCCGCTGAATAATGTCCGCGACGGAGCCCAGATTCATGGGAATGAATTCGCCGTTCATGAGACCGCTGTAGCCCCGGCGAATGCCGACAACCTCCAGGCCGTGATAGATGCCCGTGCGCACCACCGCCCGCAGGGCAGCATTCATGCCCGGCGCGTCACCGCCGCTGGTCAGCACTGCAATCCTCTTCAACTCACTCGCCCCCAGCCTCAGACGTAGAACTTCAGAACCAGCTGATTCGCTTCAGACCAATTCTGTCCGACACTATTCGTACCAATTCTGTCCCTCAGGGACAAAAACCGTCCCACTCGGCACAAAGTCAGTGCCCACCCAAAGGTGGACACGCCCTCATCGTTCCGTATAGATGCCCATTTCCCTGTACTTATGGTATCTCGCTTCCAGTAGATCAGCAATAGGGATCTGAGCAAGTTCGGTCAAACTTTCCAATACCTTGTCCTTGACTGCAGCCACCATGGCATCCGGGTTCTTCTGCGCTCCGCCGCGCGGCTCGGGGATGATTTCGTCCGCAATCCCAAGGTCCAGCAGGTCCTGTGCCGTGATGCGCATGACTTCCGCTGCACGAGCGCCTTGCGAACTGTCTTTCCACAAGATGGCGGCAGCCGATTCGGGGGCGATGACGGAGTACCACGCGTATTCGGCCACGTAAATCCGATCTGTGACGCCGAGCCCCAGCGCTCCGCCGCTTCCGCCTTCGCCGATGACAAAACAGATGGTCGGGACTTTGAGCCCGGCCATGACGCGCAGATTGGTGGCAATCGCCTCACTGATGCCGTGCTCTTCGGCAGTCATGCCGGGATAGGCGCCCTTCGTGTCGATGAAGAACACAACCGGCCGGCCGAATTTCTCTGCCTGTTTCATCAGCCGCAGCGCCTTGCGATACCCTTCGGGATTCGCCATGCCGAAGTTGCGAAAGATGTTTTCCTTTGTGTCGCGGCCTTTCTGGTGGCCGATAATGGTGACCGGCTTGTCCCCAATCAGTCCAATGCCGCCGACAATCGCTGGATCATCCCGATAATTTCTATCGCCGTGGAGTTCCACAAACTCGCTGCAAATGCCGTGAATAAAGTCCAGCGTCGTCGGACGCCCCGGCTGTCTGGCGAGTTGTACGCGCTGCCAAGCAGACAGGTTGCTGTACACTTGCTCGTTGAGTTCTTCGAGCCGCTGCTCCAGCTTTTTCAGCTCGTCCGTCAGGTCAATCCCGCTCGTGGCCATGAAATTGCGGAGTTCGTCAATCTTTTGTTTGAGTTCCACGACCGGCTTTTCGAAGTCCAGTTCATTCGCCATGCGCCCACCCCCTCGCGGCGTGGATCCGCAGAATGGTCGCGAGCGTCCCGCGCAGTTCCTTGCGCGGCACCACGCGGTCAATCATGCCGTGTTTGAGCATGAACTCCGCCGTCTGGAAGTCATCCGGCAACTTCTGGCGAATCGTCTGCTCAATCACGCGCCGACCGGCAAAGCCGAAGAGGGCGCCCGGTTCCGCGATAATGATGTCGCCAAGGCTTGCAAAGCTGGCGCTGACGCCGCCGGTCGTAGGGTGCGTAATGATGGAAATGAATAAGACCCCTTGTTCGTGCATTTTCTCGAGCACGGCGCTCGTCTTGGCCATTTGCATCAGGGACAAAATCCCCTCCTGCATGCGCGCACCGCCGGAAGCCGTGAACAAGATCATCGGGTACCGCTTTTGCAGAGCCTTCTCCATCGCGCGGGCGATTTTTTCACCCACCGCAGATCCCATGCTGCCCATGATAAAGCCGCTGTCCATAACCCCAATCACCACCGGAAATCCGGCGATGGTTCCTTCCCCGGTGACCACGCCTTCCTTGAGGCCGGACGCCTCCTGGGCCTGCTTCAATTTCGCCGGATAACCGGGGAACGACAGCGGATCCACCGAAGTCAAGTCGGCGTCGTACTCGAAAAAGGCCCCGTCATCCAGAGTGATGGAAATCCGGGTCCGCGCGTCGAGCGGAAAGTGATACCCACAATTCGGGCACGTGTGCTCGTTCTTCTCCAATTCCTTTGCTATCAGCAGGGCCCCGCAGGACTTGCACTTGTTTACGAGCCCCTTGGGGATGTTGTCTTTAGTAGTTTCTCTGCCGTCTACGTCGGCTACCTTTGCGGTTGTGCCGATGGTGGCATAATGCCGTTTCTTCTTGTGGAAAAGGTCCTTTAACACCTTGTCACCTCGTCGTCATAGGCGTTGAACCACCCGTGCCGGATTGTCCGAAGTGGCAAGTCGCCCTCGAACACTCCCGGTCTCTCGCGAACCGGGATCCGACTGCGGGCCGCACCAGTGACCAGCTATGATAGTCAGTCGTACGAAGAATGAAGAACGTCGTTCAGGACCTCCTGAACTTCGTCGAGCTCGGCTTCAGGAACCAAAATCTCATACTGCTGCTTGGAGACGTTTGTCTGTCGGACTTTCACCAAAAATCCTTCCGCCATCAACCGATTGCGGATTTGTTCGGATTGTTTGGCCGACTGCGCGATGTAGATCACAGTCCACATATCCTTCTCTCCCTGCGACTGCCAAGGTTGTAGTCTCAAGATTGGATTCCCTGGTTCTGATAAAACGATGATGTCCGAACTTCTATGAAATCATATCACAGTGTCTACATCCCGCCAAACAGCAAACGAATGGATTGCGGCCGCAACGGGCCGCAATCCAGGAAAAAAACGAACGTGAGTTACGCCTTTTTTCTGCTAGGAGCGGATGGCTGCCATTTGTCGGGTCCGTTCTGCGACGTCTTCTGGCCTGACTTTGACGCGCGCAACGCCGCCGTCCATCGCTGCCTTGGCGACCGCCGCGGCAACGGCGGGCGCAACCCGCGGGTCAAACGGCTTGGGAATGATGTAATCGGGCCGCAGCTCGCGGTCATCGACGAGACCGGCAATCGCGTGTGCCGCGGCAACCTTCATGTCTTCGGTAATGCTCCGAGCGCGGGTGTCCAGGGCGCCGCGGAATACGCCTGGAAACGCCAGGACGTTGTTGACCTGATTCGGGTAGTCGGACCTCCCGGTACCGACAATGCGGGCGCCTACGGCGAGCGCTTCTTCCGGGTGAATTTCTGGTACCGGATTGGCCATGGCGAAGATAATGGCATCGTCCGCCATCGTCCGCACCATCTCCGTGGTCAGCGCTCCGGCCACGGACACGCCGATAAACACGTCCGCCCCCTGAATGACGTCCGCCAGCGTACCCGACCGCCCTTCGCGGTTTGTGTTCTGGGCAATCATTTGCTTGACCGCGTTCATGCCTTCCGTGCGGCCGCGGTGAATCGCGCCTTTCGTGTCGCACATGACGACATCCTTGACCCCAGCTGCCAACAACAGCTTGACGGTGGCAATCCCGGCGGCCCCTGCGCCGTTCATCACCACGCGGATCTCGGACATCTGCTTGCCAACCACCTTGAGCGCGTTGAGCAGCGCCGCCAATGTCACAATCGCGGTTCCGTGCTGGTCGTCGTGGAAGACGGGGATGTTGGTCTCCTTCTTGAGGCGCTCCTCAATTTCAAAGCAGGCGGGAGCCGCAATATCCTCGAGGTTGATGCCGCCGAACTGCGGCTCCAGCAGTTTGACGGTCCGGATCAGTTCCTCAGTGTCTTCCGTGTCCAGACAAATCGGGAATGCGTCCACGCCGGCGAAGGCCTTAAACAGCACCGCCTTGCCCTCCATGACAGGAAGTGCCGCGCGCGCCCCAATGTTCCCGAGTCCCAGCACGGCCGTCCCGTTCGTCACGACCGCGACGGTATTCCCCTTGGCAGTATAGTCGTAGATTCGTTCTTCATCCAGGTGAATTTCTTTACAAGGTTCTGCAACCCCCGGGGAATACGCGAGGCTGAGATCCGCCGCGTTTTCCACCTTCACCTTTGGCTGGATGGCGAGCTTGCCCTGTGCCCGGCGATGCAAATCCAGCGCATCTTCGCGCAGAGCCATGTGAAACAACTCCTTTGTTCACCGCATCGGTAGTCTCCACAACCGCACGTGGAAGGCTTCAACCATGATAACGTACAACGCGTGACTTGAGCGCATTATACCACGTTTTCGAAACTGTCAGACAGCGTCTGTCGCGTCGTCGTCTGCTGCATCGGACGAGTTTTCCGATTCGTAGGATTTGGCAGAGTGTTGGTGAGCAAACCGGGCTGCCGCGGCGGCCGCGACGCCGGCAATAAGGTCGTCGAGAAAGACGTGGATATGCTGCCCGTGGTTGTTCAGCTGGCCTATGATGCCGATTTTCTCCTTGTCCAGGTAGCCAAAGTTGGTGAGTCCAATGGACCCGTACACATTTGTGATGGACAGCGCGAGGATTTCATCCACGCCGTACAGCGGCTCGTCCTGCTCCAGAATCGACTGCAAGGGGGCCGGAAGTGCTTTTTGTTCGGCCAGCATGTCCAGTGCGACGCCCGTGAAAATCGCGTGTTGGACCTCTCGTTTCGCCAACACCTTCAGTACATTGCGTTTGCATTCCTCGATGGACATGTTGGCGTAGTACGGCTTTTGCAGTTCGTAGACAATGACAGCGATGTCGTCAATCGTCACGCCCCGTGACGCCAGCAATTCTACAACTGTTGTCACCATCACTGCTCTGGTCATTGCCCAAGGCAATAACCAGCCACCTCCCCTACAGTGGAATCGATTGCTGCGATGTTGTATAGCACGTACTGTATGCGCGCGGCGGCGAAGGGATGACACCCTTTCACGGCTCTGGAACACGTTTGGGCTGTATTGATGTGATCCAAGGGTTCACTCGCCGCACGCCTGGCGGTGCCCCCGAACAGGTTAGACCGAGCTCTGGCGCGATTGCGCCTTGCCGGCTTTAACCTGTTTCGTTCCTGGCGCGCGCCCGAGTTTGGCATTGCCGATGCCGACGAGCTCTTCCAGTTCGCCAATCAGTTCGGGAGTGACCGAAACCGCCCACTTGCCTTCCAGCACGCGCAACTTGCGCCGAGACTGTTCAAACAGCGCCACCCGAACATCCCCGGGGTGGCGACTGAGGGCGAGCTTTAGGTGTTCCATCCCGTCTGCACCAAGCCGCCCGGCATCGTACCGAATGTAGAGGAACGGCTCCTTCGCGGCATCGCCCTTGGCGTCTCCCCCGCTCAAATCGAGCCCGAGGTTGACGAGCTGGCGCCCTTCTTCCACAGAGTTGTAGGCTTCAGTCAACATCTCGCGGGCGGCCGCAGGCGTCACCCTGTCCGGCAGAAACTCGGCAAATGCGCCCGCGTCAAGGAGGCTCTCGACGGCTTTTCGGTTGCAGGCGCGCGGGTTCACGCGCGCAAGAAAGTCCACCAGCGAAGCAAACGGACGCTCCGATCTCGCCGTCAAAATCGCTTCGACCGCTCCTCGCCCGACGTTGCGTACGCTGAGCAGCCCCGCCCGAATCGCCTGGTCCGACTCCACCGAGTACAAAGCCCCACTGTGCTGAACCGAGGGCGGCAAAACGGCGATGCCCTGCTGCCTTGCGATGCGCGTGTACTCCTTCGTCTTGGCATCGTCCCCCGTCACCATGCTGAGCAGGGATGCCAGGAAGTCGGCCGGGTGGTTGGCTCGCAAGAATGCCGTCCGGAACGCCAATACCGCGTAGGCCGCGGCGTGTGAGCGGTTGAAGCCGTAGTCGGCAAAGCGGACAATCAAGTCATAAACGTTGTTCGCCACCGACTCGTCGTACCCGCGGCGCACACATCCAGCCACGAACCGCTCGCGCTCCGCGTCGAGCACGTCGCGCTTCTTTTTGCCGACCGCACGCCGCAGCAAGTCCGCCTGGCCGAGCGTAAAGCCGGCCATGACCGAGGCAATCTGCATTATCTGCTCCTGGTACACAATGACGCCGTACGTGTCCTTCAATATTGGCTCCAGATCCGGGTGCGGGTACTGTACAGGGATCCGGCCGTGCTTGGCCGCGATAAACGTCGGAATGTTCTCCATCGGGCCCGGGCGATACAGCGAGATGACGGCGATAAGGTCCTCAAGCCCGGACGGCTTCAGGTCGCGGAGAACGCGCCGAACGCCGGCCGACTCCAGCTGGAAGCACCCGTCCGTCTCGCCGCGGCTCAGCATCTCGTAGGTCTTTTTGTCGGCGTCCGAGATTGCCTTCCAGTCCACTTTCTGCCCGGTCCGCCGCTCGATGCTGGCGACGCAGGAGTCAATCAGCGTCAGCGTGCGCAGGCCGAGGAAATCCATCTTCATCAAGCCCAACTGCTCGATGTCCTCCATCGCGTACTGCGTGACCGGCGTGCCGTCGGCGCCGGGCTGGACTGGCACGAGATCCGTCAGCGGGATCGGGGAAATCACGACACCTGCGGCGTGCACCGAGGTGTGCCGCGGAAACCCTTCCAACCCTTTCGCGGTGTCCCACAACCGCCGCGCATCTGCGTTCGACCGGAGCAACTCTCCAATCGCCTGCACTTCTTCGTACGCCTTGTCCAACGTCACACCCGGGTGGGACGGAATCAGTTTTGCCAACCGGTCCACGAGCGGCGGGTCCACCTTCAACACGCGGCCGGCGTCGCGGATCGACGCCTTCGCGGCGAGCGTTCCGAACGTGCCAATCTGCGCCACCTTGTCCGCTCCGTAGCGCTCGGTCACGTAGTGGATGACTTCGCCTCGCCGCTCGTACTCGAAGTCGGTGTCGATGTCCGGCCAGGACACGCGCTCTGGGTTCAGAAAGCGTTCAAAGAGCAGGTGGTGGCGGAGCGGATCGACATCGGTAATGCGAAGGGCGTAAGCCACCAGACTGCCCGCCGCCGACCCGCGACCCGGACCGGTGGAAATGTTGTGTTTGTGCGCATAGCGGATAAAGTCCGCGACCACGAGAAAGTAGTCGGCAAACCCGAGCTTTTCGATAACGCCAAGTTCGTACTCCAGCCGCTCCTGAACTTGCGGCGTGAGCGCGCCGTAGCGCTGCCTAGCGCCGACGGTCGCAGCCCTGCGCAAGACGACGTGGGACGGCTCGTCTCCCTGAACGGGGTACTTGGGCAAGAGCGTCTGACCGAGCGGAAGTTCCACGTTGCAGCGCTCCGCAATGGCGAGCGCGGTTTGAATAGCTTCCGGCAAATGGGTAAAGCGGCGGGCCATCTCCTCTGCCGTCGCAAAATCGTACCGGTCCCCCTTCAGCAATCGGGGATTCGGCACTCCTTCAAGCTGCGCCAATACCCGCTGCGTCTCCGCTCCTTCGGGCGTCAGGTAGTGCACGTCGTTCGTCGCGACCATCGCGAAGCCGGTTCGACGCGCCCAGCGCACGAGCGCGGGCAGCCCCTTGCGCTCCTCCGGAATGGCGTGGTCCTGGATGTCGACGTACAGGTTTTGAGCAGGCCAGATTTCCGCCCAGCGACTCAGCCACGCCTCCGCAAGTTCGTTTTGCCCGTTCGAAAAACTGCGCAAGATAGCCGACTCGCCGCCGCCAATCAAGGCGAGCAGCCCCTCTTGATGTTGCGCGAGTTCCGCGAAGGTCACAAAGGGAAAGCGGGTCCGCCGGTGTGCGATGGTGACGAGCCGCACCAGATTTTGATAGCCTCGGAAGTCCTCTGCGAGAAGGACGGCCGTGTCCGCCTCGGGACCCCCGAGCCGACCCTCCGCCAGAACGGCGGCGTCTTCGTCGCGGCCAACCGTGAGCTGGACGCCGAGAATCGGCTTGATGCCAGCAGCCTTGGCGGCTCGATAGAACGCGACGGCGCCGTAGAGGGCGTTGGTGTCGGTCATCGCGACAGCCTTCATGCCCAATTCCTCACATCGGCGAACCAGCTCGGAGATGCGCACAGCCCCCTGGCGCAGCGAGTACTCCGTATGCACGTGCAAGTGAACAAAATCTGCCACGCGCCTCACCTCTCCAGCACTTGCGTGGTGAGTAGCGCCTTTGCAGCGCGTTCGGCGCCCGCGTAGACTTCCACGTCTACTTTCGCATAGCGCCGGCCGAAGTCGAGAATTCGCGCCCGCACTTCAATCTTCGTGTCGATGGCAACCGGTTTCAGAAAGTAGAGGGTAATGTTGTCCACCACCATCTCCACCTTGCGGTTGCGGTGCAGACACATGACGGCGCAGTGTTCCATCAACGTCGTCAGCGGCCCCATGGCGAGCATGCCGACGGAATTCGTCAAGTGCGCGTTGACCTCGCCCACCAGCGACAAGCTCTTGTCCTCGTGCCAGAACTCTTCAAACCCGCTGATGACCATGCCCTCCACTGTCTCGCCGACCTGAGGCTGGCGGTTCATCAATTGCAGCGCCTTGATCACGTCCTGGCGGCTGATTACGCCGACCAGCTTGCGGTTT
>CAZYAH010000040.1:0-11172 GCA_964645595.1 uncultured Alicyclobacillaceae bacterium
CTCGGCGACACGCGATGCAGGCGCACGGCGCGGTGCGGCTCTCCGTCGAGGGCGTCGCGCAGCGCCGGCCACTCGGCGCCGAGCCAGTGTTCCATCATCTGTTTGAACTCTCGCGGCAAATCTAGGCCCATGTCTCTATTTCCTTTCCCATCGCAACTCGACTCAAGGGGTTGACGGCCTGCATGATACCACACAGTAGACCGCCGTGCGCCGCAGAGGTTTGCCAAGTCGCAGGCGCACCAGTATAGTATTCACGTGACTACTGCTTGGGAGGCCAGTTCCATATGTCAACACAACCATCAAAACAACTCGCCGTTGTGCCGAATCCTCACCCGAACAAGGTATATCAAGTTGAAATGAGCACACCCGAGTTTACGACGCTGTGCCCGATGACGGGACAACCGGATTTTGCGACCATTACCATCCAGTACGAGCCTGGATTGCATTTGGTTGAACTCAAGTCGCTCAAACTGTACCTCTGGAGCTTTCGCAACGAGGGTCACTTCCACGAGGACGTGGTGAACATTATCTTAAACGACTTTGTCCAGGCCGCCAAACCACGTTACGCGAAAGTGATTGGCGATTTCACCGTTCGCGGCGGCATCAGCACCAAGGTTACTACGGAATACCGAAATCCGGAGTATTACCCGGAGGACCGTGACAACGGCCGTTGACGCAGTGGATGTGCAACCGCCGCGGGCGACGTCGAAAGTTGTAAAGAGTGGCCTAAATTTGGCGGAACCTGTACAATTTAGGTACGTTCGTATAGGAGCGGATCGGAAGTGAACGCGGCGCTGTCCGCGCTCTCGAGAGGCGGTAGAGTTATGATTTGCTCGCGCCACAAGATTTGGCTCACTCACAGCACGAAGGCAGGGCGCACACGCAAAGGGCTGCGTTGGCTTTTCATCCTGCTTGGAATCGTGTGGATGATGGCAATAAATGCAAATGGAAACGCAGTGTTCGCCAGTCCGTCGATTCAGATATCGTCCGTCGTAGGATACAACGGATTCTATGCAAAAGACCAGTGGATCCCAGTCAATCTGACCATTGACAACGGCGGTCCAACGGTCGACGCCGAGTTGCAGCTGTACGCGAACTTTCCGGTTGGAAACGGCGGGCGGTTCGCGGAGGGATTGCTGCGGTGGCCGGTCCACCTCAGGGCGCACAGTCGAACAGTCAAGCAAATTGCCGTTCCTGGTCCCTTGATTGAAGAGGAGACGGCGGTCGTCTGCAATGTGCATGGGCAGCCGGTTGCGAGCGCGAAGCTCAGCGGAACGGCGCTCGGCAATGTGTCTTTGGTGGCGGTTCTCACGCGTGGCGCACAACTTGAGCGCGTCTTTACGGGGTTGACGGACGGCGCTGGTGGTGAACCAGTCTTGCCGGTGTCGTGGTCGCCCGAGTCGTTCCCGCAGTCCGCAAACTTGTTGACCGGGATTCGGGCAATTGCCGCAGACCCTGATACGCTGGCGTTGGCTCTGACTTCCGAGCAGCGCCAGGCGTTGTTGACATGGGTAAAACTCGGCGGGATGTTGATTGTCACTGGGACAGGCTCGGTCGCAGGCTGGTCCGGGTACCTGCCGTTGCAGCCCGGGCCAGTAAAGACGGTGAAAGGGGAAAAGTTGGCGCAATTTCTCGGCAGGTCGGTGACACCTCCGAAGAGCTTCCGGTCGTCGGCCGGTGAGTTGGCGCAATCGGCCTCCGTTTGGGCAGGCACGGATCAGGAACCCTACGTGGCGGCCATGTCTGTGGGTCGCGGCACCGTCATTCAAACATCGTTTGACCCGACACAGCCGTCTTTGCTGGCGTGGCCGAGCAACGCCGCGTTTTGGACAAAATTGTTGGAGATGGGTGGTCCACACGGCAAGAGTGCGCTCCCGAACCTACTCTCTCCAGACAGTACGCTCGCGTTGCTCTCGGCAAGCGATGCGTTGACGCCGTTACAAATTCCTTCTCTGTCTTTTTGGGCCTCGGTGTTTCTGATTTACGCGCTTCTGCTCGGGCCTGTGGTCTTCCTCGTCCTGCGCAAACTGCGGGCGGAAGCGTTGGCCTGGTTTATACTCCCTGCGCTGAGTATCGTCGTGACCATCGGGATTTATTCTTTTGGCGCCAATCAACGGCCGTCCGGCGTATTGACGGAAGGGGTTGGCGTGCTCGATTTGGTCGGCGACGGCGTGGCAGAGGCGTACGGCATTCGCGGCTTCATGTCTCCGCTCATCACCTCCGGTTTCGCTTCGGCGGATCAGCCGCTGCTGATGTTCCCGCTTGCGCAGCACAACGTCCGCGAACTCGGTACCGCCAGCGCTGTGTACGGCGGAACGACCACGGTTACGTTCGAGGATGTGGGGCGCTGGGGTATCCGCTACATCTACGCGGCCGGAGCGGTGCAGCGCCAAGGACAATTGGCGACAGATCTGTGGGCCGACTTCGACACGCTCGCAGGAACCATCACCAATCAGACGCCGTACACGCTGCACAACGTCGCAGTCTGCTGGAATCACAGCCTGTATCTGGTCGGGGATCTGAAACCGGGCGCGATGGCGACCATCAACCGCGACACCAAGACACAGGACGCTTTAACGAGCTACTTGACCGCCTACAGTTCCTACAACAAGGAGATCTTGTACGGCGTGGGGCGTCCACTCGGAACTCTGGCTGCGCGTGAACACTTGTTCAGCTTTGACGAATCCAATGACCGAAACGGCCAGGCAATGATTGTGGCCACGACCGATAATGAGATTCCAGCCTTGCCGGACCTCGAGACGGGACAAGCCGTTGCCCAGCAAAACACCGTGGTGTTGGTCCGGCAGTTCGCCCCTGTGACGGTGTTTCCACCGGAAGAGGTGACGCCCGAGTGATTTACACGCAAAACCTTTGCAAGCGGTATGGCAAATTCACGGCTGTAGACCACCTGAACCTGCACGTGCGCCGCGGGACGGTGTTCGGGATTGTCGGAGAAAATGGTGCGGGCAAGACGTCCACCTTGTCGATGCTGGCCACCCTGACCACACCTTCTTCCGGGCGGGCCTACATCAACGGTTTTGAGGTGACGAAAAATCCAGCAGACGTCCGTCGCTGCATCGGATACATGCCCGACTCCTTTGGCGTTTACGACGACATCACAGCCGAAGAATACCTCCGATTCTACGCCGATTGTTACCGAGTGCCCAAACCGCTGGCAGTCAGCCGCAGCAGAGAGTACCTCGAGTGGGTTGGGCTTGCGGACAAGCGGCACGTGTACGTCAACGCCCTGTCTAGAGGCATGCAGCAGCGCCTGGAAATTGCGCGCTGTCTGGTTCATGATCCACCGGTGTTGATCCTGGACGAGCCCTCTTCCGGGCTGGACCCGCGCTCCCGCATCGAGATGCGCAGCGTGCTGCAGCGGCTGCGCACGTTGGGCAAAACCATTCTGGTCAGTTCCCACATCCTGCACGAACTCAGTGAGATTGCGGACGAGATTGGCATCATGCGCAGAGGCCAACTGGTCGCTGTCGCGGCGGTCAACGTGATGCTGAACCACTCCACCGCATTTCGGACTTTGCGGATTGTCGCCAACGCCACCTTCACGAACCTGGAACGGGTGTTGCGCGCCGCTGAATCCGTGCTGGACGTTCAGCAGCGCAAGGACGGCGTCGACGTGGTGTTCGCCGGCACGCTTGAACAGCAGGCGGAACTTCTGAGTCGGCTGTTGCGTGAAGGAATTGTTGTTTACCAGTTTCACGAGCGGCCAACGGACATTGAGGAGCTTTTCTTGCGCCTGACGGAAGGGACGGGAGACGTGAAATGATGCACAACCCGCTTTTGCTCAAAGAATTTCGGCAGCGCATGCGCACGACGCGAGCGCCCCTTGTCATCTGCGGGTACTTTGTCGGGATGTCGGTTATCACGTTTTTTCTGCTGTACGAAAACGTCCAGGGGCAGCTCTCCATGTTCCTGCCCGCTCGCAGTGAGCAGGTGTTCGTGACGCTCAGCATCTTGCAGACGACGGTTGCCGCGTTTCTGACGCCGGCATTCGCCGCGGGTTCCATCAGCGGGGAGCGGGAGCGCCGAACATTGGCGGTGTTGCTGACGACTCCGCTGTCGCCGTTCGACATACTCCTCGGCAAGGTCCTGTCGTCGACGGCGTTGTTGGTCTTGCTCCTGGTTGTCACGCTGCCGCTGTACAGCCTGGTCTTCCTGTTCGGCGGCGCCGTTCCGCAGGAAGTTCTCGCCGTGTTTTTGTTTCAGCTCTTTACCATCGTCCTGATAGCGACCATCAGTGTCATGTGGTCGACCATCTCCCTGCGATCCGGTTGGAGCACCGTGCTCTCCTACGTGACGGTCACCTGGATGACGCTCATCACGGGCGTGGTGGGATACGGATTAAACCTGGCGGCGACACGTTTTCCAATGGACTATTTTTTGGCGGATTGGGGGAGCGTACTGCTCAATCTGAACCCGCTCTGGATCCTGGCGTCGATTGAGAACCCGGCGATTCGACAGGACTGGGGATGGATGTTGTTTGCCGCCTTCTACGTCGGTCTGTGCATCATCCTCATGATTCCGAGTATCTGGCGACTGCGTCCGCAGGTGTTTCGCTTTTTGCCGGGCATGGTCCGCTCGGAGGAGAAGGATTATCAGTAAGGGACCGTGAGTTGTCTCTGACGGAGGTGAGTTACCGTGCACAATCCATGGACCCTCGTTGCATTCGTTGCCGCGGGGCTTGTCATCATCAGCCTGTGGATGTGGATGAACGTCATGCTGGTGCGCAAAATGCAGGCAGCGGAATCTCCGCGGCGCCCCGCGGATGCGGGGACGAGCGCTGAGTCCTCTGACAGCAAGCCCCCTGAGCCGCCGCAGCGAGATGCGGAACTGGAGCAGACGCCGAGTGTCGGCGACAAAGGTTTCGCTGCTGCCTCCGAGGTTGAGAGCGAAACGCGCACGGGAGGAGCGCCAGCGGAGCCGGTTGTCCGGGACCCGGAGGTATATTCTGACGAAGGCCTGGACAAGGGAAAGGTGTTCGGTCGTTCCGGCATGCCGTTTTACGTTCGCAAAGGCCTGGAATCGCCGTTCGCGGACGCAGAGTGGACGCGCGTGTTTCACATGTTGAAGCGCGATTCCCGCGTGCTGGGCTGGATAGTGTTTCAGGAGGACTGCATGGCGGCCGCTGACCACGAATACGACGACGCGCTCGTGCAGGTTTTGATGAACTACCGGGCATCCTTGGAGAACCTGCGCAAGGAGGTCGGACTGAGCAAGATTGCTGAAGCCTCGCTCATCGGCGACGAGGGGAAAATGTGGTTCGTCGCAGTCAGCCAGGATATCTGGTTTACCTTGTTTCTCGACCGCGCTGTCGAAGTCGACGACATTCTCGAACCCCTGCTGAAACCTGCCTTGCAGGATTCGTCGACGTAAACCGGAGATTGCTCCTCATTCACGCGTTCTCGGCGCACTTTCGGGTGCGCTTTTTGCATATCCGGACGGGCTCTCGCGTAATTGTCTATGGGGCGGCTTTGTCCGCGACGGGGAGGGAACGCCGAATGGGAGTCGCTCTCTCGATGGCGATGTCACTGGCCATGATCTTGTTTGGCGCGGAACTTTTTACGAATGCAGTGGAGTGGCTCGGGAGGAAGCTGCGCCTCGGGGAAGGGGCCATTGGCAGTGTATTGGCTGCCATAGGTACGGCGCTCCCCGAAACAGCGGTTCCTGTGACCGCGATTGCTTTCGGCGGCGGTGCGTCAAGCGCAGAAGAAGTCGGCATTGGAGGGATCCTCGGCGCTCCCTTTCTGCTCGTTACGCTCGGATCTATGATTGTTGCGCTCTCCCTGGTGTGGTTCCGGCGCGGCAACTGGCGCGGCAACTCGCATGTGTTGAACATCGTACCCGAGGCGTATCGCCGGGACATGTCATTTTTCCTCATAGCCTACGCTGTGACCGTGCTGGTCGGTTGTGTCCCAATAAGGACTGTACACGCGCTGGCCCCGTGCGTCCTGACTGGACTGTACCTCGTCTTTCTCTTCTGGACATTGCGCGACAGGACCCAACTGTCTGTGCATCTGGATCTGCATCCCCTGTACCTGCACTGGAACAAACAACACGCGCCGCCGCTCCTGGCGGTGTTCTTGCAATTGGCTTGCGCTTTGGCTGCGATTGTCGGCGGGGCCCACATGCTGTCTACGGGTGTTGCGCAGGTGGCTGTTTCTCTGAACCTTCCACCGTTTGTCGTGTCTGCCATCCTCATTCCACTGGCCACGGAACTGCCCGAAACGCTGAACAGCGTGGTGTGGATCCGGCAAGGCAAGGACGCGTTGGCAATCGGGAATATTACAGGTGCGATGGTGTTTCAAAGCACACTGGTCCCTGCGCTGGGAATCGCGCTGACCAAGTGGAACCTGAATTCAGAGGCATTGCTGACCGGCGGACTCACCTTGGCTGCCGGAGCCATGCTGCTCGGCGTGTTCCAGCTTCGCAGCCGCGTTCAGACCGGGATCCTGTTCGCAGCGTCCACGCTGTACTGGGTTCTTCCGCTGCACACGGTCGCTCTGCGCTACAACCTGACGCTGGTCAAATGGGTGGGCCTAGGTCTGTTGGCCTGGATTTTTCTGTGGTCTGTCAAATCCGGACTGCGCACAGAGAGCGCATGACGACTATACGTCAACAGATAGAGCGCCAATTGCGCCCTGCCGTTCATTGGGAGTACAATAGGGAGGGTGCGCGAGCAACCTAATAAAGTGAGGAGGAATTTCGTATGGCGAAAGAGGTAACGGATGCGACATTTTCCGAATTCCTTTCATCCGATAAACCTGTGCTCGTCGATTTCTGGGCAACCTGGTGCGGTCCTTGCCGAATGATGGCGCCTGTGATTGATGAAGTTGCAGAAGAATACGCGGACAAGCTGGAGGTCGGCAAGTTGGACGTCGACCAGAATCCAGAAACCGCACAGAAGTACGGCATCATGAGCATCCCGACGCTGCTTGTTTTCAAGAACGGCGAGGTGGTCAAGCAGCTCATCGGGTATCGTTCCAAGAGCGACTTGGTCGCCCAACTGGCGGACGTGCTGTAATGCAAACCCGACATCGGGGCTGTCCAAAGGCTGAAGCCGGAAAGGGCAGCCTTTCCGTTTTTGCGACAAAATTTTTGCGACAAAAGAAGGCGGCCAACTCCCGCAAAGGAGGGCCGCCTCTTCTATTAGGAACACGCAAGGTTACCGCTTGGCCAAAGCGTCTTGCATGGCCGAAAAACTGGCGCGCACGGCGTGCAAGGTCTGTTCCACGTCATCCTCGGTGTGCGCGGCCGACACAAACCACGCTTCGTACTTCGACGGGGCGATGAATACCCCTCGTTTGAGGAGTTCATGGAAGAACTGCGCAAACCGTTCCCCGTCTGTAGCTCGGGCGTCGTCGTAGTTGCGCACTGTGTTCTTGGTAAAGTAAACGGTGAAGGCTCCGCCAACCCGATTAATGGAGATATCGATGGAAGATTCCGCGGCTGCCTGTAGAATGCCTTGCTCGAGCAGGGAGCCCAACCGGTCCATTTCTTCGTACACGCCCGGTTGCTGCAAGACTTCGAGGCAGGCGATACCTGCTCGCATGGACGCCGGATTCCCTGCCATGGTTCCCGCCTGATACACCGGACCCAGCGGTGCGACCGATTCCATAACCTCCTGCTTACCGCCGTACGCCCCAATTGGCAGGCCACCACCAATGATCTTACCCAGCGCAAACAGGTCTGGTTGCACGTCGTACATCTGTGCGGCAGATCCGTAGTGGAAGCGGAATGCCGTAATGACTTCGTCAAAGATGACCAGTGCTCCATGTTTGTGGGCCAGGTCAATCACCTGTTGCAAATACTGGCTGTCCGCCGGCGGGACAATGCCAAAATTCCCGACAATCGGCTCTACCAGCACTGCGGCGACGTCTTTTCCGTGTACATCCAGCGCGGCTGCCAGTGCCGGAATGTCGTTAAACGGGACAGTGATGACTTCCTGTGCCGTTGCGTGCGTGACACCAGCGCTGTCCGGAACGCCAATCGACGACGGACCAGATCCCGCGGCTACGAGCATCGGATCGGAGTGACCGTGGTAACACCCGGCAAACTTGATCAACTTCGTTCGCCCCGTCGCTCCGCGGGCGAGGCGAATGGTGGTCATGACCGCCTCGGTTCCGGAGTTCACGAAGCGGATGCGTTCCAGTGCGGGAATAGCCGCGCGCAGCATCTCTGCGAATTCGACTTCCCATTTGGTCGGTGTACCGTACAGTATGCCGTCGGCCGTGGCTGCCCGAATCGCTTCCATCACGTGCGGGTGCGCGTGTCCGAGGACGAGCGGGCCATATGCGGCGAGATAGTCGATGTACTCGTTTCCGTCCACATCAAAAAAGCGGGATCCGGATGCCCTCGCCATGACAATCGGCGTCCCGCCGCCGACCGACTTGAAAGATCGGGACGGGCTGTTCACCCCGCCGAGGATGACCGACTGTGCCCGTTCAAACCAGAGTTGCGATTGAGTCCAGTCCATCTCTCTAGCCTCCTTAGCAAACTTCGTCACCATGGTACCACAGGCTGTCGTGAAACCGAACGTCATCCCGCGATTGGCTTGGCGTACCGGGAAGTCTGCGCTTTGTCGCGTACGGAGGGACAGTCTGCCCATCGCGGCACCTGAGGTATGGTTCGCGGCCCCGACAGGCACACTAGGGAAAACTCTCGAACTGCGTGGGACTCGTGTCGCACGCAGTAAGAATAGAGGGGTGTTCAACTTTGCGCCTGCGCGACCTGGACGACCAGCGCCTGACCGTGGTGCCGAAAGTCGATCTCGCTCCAAGTGACGGAGGGGAACATCGCTTGTACCTGGACTTGTCCGATCCGTTTCGGGAATACGAGTGCGGACGGCGGCCTCTGCAAAAGCTTTCCGCATTTCTCCGGGCGAACTAGTCCGCCTGGCTTCCGTCTGGTTGACATGCCGAATTCCGGCACGTATACTGCGAAATATACATTTTCCCATACAGAGATTCGATGACGAGGAAGAGTACCGCCCGCGTTGGCGTACAGAGAGACCTGCCTGGGCTGGAAGCAGGTTCGCACAGTGGTCGGGAAAGACACCTCGAAGAACTGGCGTGAACGAATCCCGCTGGATTCCAAAGCGCACAGCGGTCTGCGCACGTTACGCGCATAGAGTGGAACGATCTTTGGTCGTTCAAACAGGGTGGCACCGCGGAACCACGCCCTTTCGCCCCTGTCGGTTGGCAGGGAGGAAAGGGCTTTTTCATATTCAGCCGATATCTCCGCTTCGCCACGATGGAGGAAGCGGTCAGGGAGGAGGCAACGCTCATGTTGACGCAGAAACCGCGCGGCACAGCAGACTTGCTGCCGGGAGAAGTGGAACAGTGGCAGCGTCTGGAACAGACTTTTCGCGAGGTATCGGAGAGGTACCACTTTGCGGAAATCCGCACGCCGATATTTGAGCACACCGAACTGTTCGAGCGAGGCGTCGGCGAGACGACGGATATCGTCTCCAAGGAGATGTACACGTTTCTCGACAGAGGCAATCGGAGCGTCACGCTGCGGCCGGAAGGCACTGCGGGCGTCGTCCGCGCGTACGTAGAGAACAAGTTGTACGGAACTACAGGGGTGTCGAAGCTTTTCTACATCGGACCCATGTTCCGCTACGAGAAGCCGCAGAAGGGGCGGTGGCGCCAGTTCCATCAGTACGGGTGTGAGGCGCTCGGGTCGGACGCTCCCGAGCTGGACGCGGAGATCATTGCGTACGGTTGGGATTTTCTCACAACCCTCGGGATTCAAAACGTCACGGCCGAAGTGAACAGCGTTGGCTGCCCAGTGTGTCGGCCTCGCCACAAGGAGGAGATGCTGCAGCGCCTAAAGCCGGTGGCAGATAGGTTGTGCAAGGACTGTCAAAGTCGGCTGGACAGGAATCCGCTCCGGATTTTCGACTGCAAGCACGATTCATGTCAGGCGCTGCTCCGGGAAGTGAACGCTCCGGTCATCCTCGACTGCCTGTGTGACGAGTGTCGGCAGCACTTCGAAGCGGTCAAGACGACGTTGGACGCGATGGCAATTCCGTACGTAGTCAATGAACGACTGGTGCGCGGGCTCGACTACTACACGCGAACCGCGTGGGAATTTACGGTCCCGGGGTTCAGCACGGTTGCTGCCGGAGGGCGCTACAACCGCCTGGTTGCCGAAGTGGGTGGACCAGAAACTCCTGGTGTCGGGTTTGCCGGTGGCATCGAGCGAGCGCTGCTTGTGTTGAGCGAACAGGGCGCGCAGGCAGCGCCGGAACAGCGGTTGGACGCCTTTGTCGCCGTGGCGGAAGCGGTCGCCTCGACTCCTGCTGTACGACTGCTGCACCGGCTGCGGCAAGCCGGGGTGCGTGCGGATCGGGATTACCAGGACAAAGGACTGAAAGCGCAGTTCAAGCTGGCTGACCGCTACAAGGCTCGCTTCGTGCTGATCCTGGGCAGTTCAGAGCTCGAATCTGGCGTCGTTTCGGTCAAGGATCTCGACAGCGGTGAGCAGGTCAGCGTGCCCGATTCCGAGATTGTCGAATACATCCAAACGAGGGTGAAAAGATCATGAGTCATGCAGGAAAGGTGCGAACACACACTGCAATACAGACAGCTGGCGTCGCGGAGCATACGGAGGTGACGCTGTCGGGATGGGTGCACCGCAGGCGGGACCTGGGATCGCTCATCTTCGTCGACTTGCGGGACCGAAGTGGGATTGTTCAGCTCGTCTTTGACCCAGAGCGGGGAACGCCGCAAGGCGTCCTGCAGACCGCCGAGCAGTTGCGCAACGAGTACGTCGTGTCGGTCTCCGGGTCGGTGGAGCGCCGCGACCCGTCGGCGGTCAATCCGAAGCTGGCGACCGGGCAGGTCGAAGTAGTGGTGCGTGAACTGGAAGTTCTGAACACGGCGAAGACGCCGCCGTTTTACATCCAGGACAACATCGACGTCGACGAAGCGCTGCGCCTGAAGTACCGCTACCTGGATTTGCGCCGTCCCGAGATGCAACGGATGTTGATGTTGCGGCACCAGACCGCGAAAGTTTGCCGCAACTACCTGGATCGGCACGGGTTCATCGAGGTGGAAACGCCGATGCTGACGCGCAGCACGCCGGAGGGAGCTCGGGACTACCTTGTGCCGAGCCGCCTGCACCCCGGTAAATTCTACGCCCTGCCGCAGG
>CAZYAH010000041.1:0-11162 GCA_964645595.1 uncultured Alicyclobacillaceae bacterium
CAGCGGTTGACAACGACCGGCCTGCTCTGCGCTCGTACTCAATCGCGAAAGACCTGTGTCCGAACTGCCATCAGCACTCTCTCATCCGGACGGGCGGTTGCTACGAGTGCGAGGCGTGCGGTTTTAGTAAGTGCTGACGCTGGTCGACAAGGGAGATCCAACGCAATCAACTCAAACACATACTGGGCATAACGCCAAATTCGCAAGAGCGGTTGATTATTGACCGCTCTTTTGTTTTGTTTTTCCCAGAAGATTTCGCCTGACTGAACCCATGTGCACAAGCAGTAACGTATATAAGATAGACGCGCAAAATGTACTGGTGGATTGCACAGAAAGTACTACCACGACTTGACACTGACCGAGATGGCCGATGTCATCGGCATTCCCGAGAACACAGTAAAGACCAGGTTGCGCCGTGCAAAGAAGGTGCCCTCCCAAAGGGGGCTACCAAACTGTATATCACGCCTCTAAGCGCGCTTAATCCTAAGCCGGTTCCTTTGACCGGGCACTTTCCGGTGAAATTCAACATTACGCCAAGTTTAGAAGTCAGCGTCACTGGAGTTGAATTCCATGCCAATGAGACTTTGGTACACCTGAACATGGACGCGGCGAAGTTCAAGCAGGAAACTACGTACCAAGGGAAAGACATGATGGGACAATTTTGGCTCGAGGCGTCGGATACTTACGTGGGTTCAGAGTCTGTGATTGTAGACGGAAACAACCCCAATAAGGCAGTGGTGGTGTTTGGCAAGGTAGACCCCAGCAAGAATTGGAGTTTGGGCGCGTCCGGTTTCATTCCACAATCCCAACTGGCTCTGACAGTGCCCTTGAAGTAATAGCGTATGACGATACATCGCGCTCAAACATGCCAGACGGCAAATTGCCACCTGTACCGTAAGATGATTGCGCTCTAAAAACAACACTTTACATTGACAGAGTGATGGTTTAAATTTAGTACCCATGGATGATTGGCTATCGAAGAAGGGTCGCCTCATGGATGAGCGGATCGAATCGCAAACGGAACGGTTCATCAAAGCCTGGCATATCACAATGAAACATCTTGGACCGCGGGCGTACACCCAGGTTTCGCTGGGACTGACGCCGCCCCAAATGTTTCTGTTGCACTCGATTCGGCGTACGTCAAATTGCACGGTGTCGCAGTTGGCTAGCGACATGGAAGTGAAACCGAGCGCCATTACGGTGATGCTGAATCGCCTGGAGAGCCACGGATTTGTGAGCCGTACGCGCAGCGCGGAGGATCGGCGTGTCGTCACCGTCGAGTTGACAGACGCGGGGAGAGAAGTGCTGAACAAAGCGGAGTGGATCCATCGGAGCGTTTGGCGGCAGTGTTTGGCGCAACTAAATCCAGGCCAGCTCGAGTCTTTTGTCGAGACGTTTGAGGAGTTGGCCAGGATTGCAACCACTGTAGACATACACTGCGTGTTGGCCTCGATAGGAGTGGAAATCCGCCGAGAAGGCCTGGAGCCCTGTACGGAAACCGATTGACCTCAGTTGATGCGCGTCGTTCCAATCACGTGTAATTTCGAATAAGGTGTAGATAATACCCCTCGAGCCTGTTTACACCGAGCTCGGGGGGTATTTTCTTGTGTTCCGTATTAACCGCTCTAAGAGTGTCGAGCTGTTGTACATTGTGTTGTCCTTTTTGATAGGGGACCAGGTGTTTGTCGAATACCACCAGCCTAAACCGGGACCGCCTTCACCCAACCGCATCCACAACTGGGTCTGGAGGACGGTTGACAAATGGTTTCGCGCACTGGCCAGGGTAAGACCTCTCAACGGAGATGAGAGACATCTGTTTCGCATTGCGCAACACCGTTACCTGGGTCGAACCGTGACCCTCGACGGCGTACAGGTGCGCCCCTTTGATCGGGTCATCGAAATCCACATGAACAACGAGGTACTCGAAGAGCTATTGCGCGAGGAACCGTCTATTGTCAGTTTGGCAGTCCGCTTGATTCGAGAAGCCAATCGCTCGTTTCCCGCCTTGGCGGAATGTGTAGCTGGCGAAACGTATCGAAAAGCGAAAGTAATCTACGGGATAACATTCATCCACCGTGGAGTAGAGCGCTTCGGTTTTCAGACGTATCCGGTCAAAAGCCGTGCGCTGCACTGCTTTTTCGGCTGGTATCTGCGACACATTTTCCGCCTGGCGAATCCCGAAGCTGCACGGCTGTTGCAGTCTCGCCGTGACCTCTTTCAACCCAGAATTGTCGCCATCTCGAAGCATCGCCTGGTCCGACAGTTCGGGCGTATGGGAATCGCAGAGCTGCAATCGGCCGAGGCCTTAGAAGCGCCGTAATTTGCGGGGCTGTTGTTGGTTGCTGTTTTTCACGGCACGCAGCGTTAAGCGCACCAGGCGACTGGGATAAATTGCGGCCGAATTGCTGACAATACAGCCAGATTCTTGATGTCGAGGAGAGTGAACCATGCACTACACGGTATGCGGCGAGATGACCTCAGACGTACAGAAGTGGTTGATGGACGGGCTCCACCAGGTGTTCAAACGAAACGGCCACGAATTTGCTGAACTCGCGCGACCGGACATTCGGTTGGTATTTCACTTTGTGGATACAAGCAAGCCTCGTCCATACCGCCGCAAGGCGCAGGCGACGTACGTCATTGCGGTAGCGGAAACGAAGGATCCGCCAGCCGATGTGCTGCGCACAGCCTATCCCCTGCTCATCCGATCGCTCGCGAATTTGCTGGTATTTATCGTGAATACTGACGGCAGGCCGGAGACCTACTTCGTCACCCTGGAACAAGGGTACTACCGGGTGCCTTACCAACCCGGCCGCGAAGACGAGTATTTTGACACCTTGTACCGGCGCATGGAGCCTCTGGCGACTTCGAACCTGATTATCGACAATGAGTTTACGCCCGACCTTCCGGAAGAGTTGTGGGAGGGCGATGAAATCACCGAGCAGGTTCGGCAGGCTGCGAAGCGGATTGATGAGATGAACTTGTTTCCGGCCCCGTTCCCGATCCAGGAGATCTTGCCGCCGGAAGATTTCCGCCACGTCAAGCGGCTCTATGGTATTGGCGGGCTCAGCTACGGCAACTTGAGCGCGCGCAAGGAAGGCCCGCGCTTCTGGATGAGCGCCAGCGGCGTCAACAAGGGGAACCTTCGCCGGATTGGGGAAGACATGCTGTTGGTCAAGCGGTTTAACGAGGAACGGAAGGCGATGGAACTGAGCGTGCCTCCGCATGTCACGCCGCGTCGCGTGTCGGTCGATGCGATTGAACATTGGATGATTTACACAGAGCACCCGAAAGTAGGGGCCATCGTTCACATCCACGCGTGGATGGACGGAATTCCTTCGACCCAGATCAATTACCCGTGCGGCACCGTTGAACTGGCGCGGGCTGTGGCGGAACTTGTCCGTCAATCGGATCGTCCGGAGCGGGCCATCATTGGTCTCAAAAACCACGGATTGACCATTACCGGGCCAGATCTCGACGATATCTTCGAGCGGATTGAGGGACGCATTATTCCTCAGGTTCCAATGTCCTGACGGCCAATTGGGTCTGAGCGAGAGGTGGTTGTGGCTCTCTCCGTTCCCGTCGTTGCCTTTCAATTTGGTACTGAATCGAGCGGCTCCAGCCGGGAATCGATAGACGGTAGTACCACTCGACGAGGCGGGGATACGTATATGCAAGCCGTGCGGCTATGCTCATGCGCCTCGGGATAACCACCTCTCCGCGTTTCTTTTGCCTGACCGCTTTCACGATTTGTTTGGCGGCTACGGCCGGTTGCAGCACCGGGATTCCGGGCGGCAATCGGTACATGTCGCGGTGCAGGTGATGTTCAATGAGCGGTGTGTCAACGGGGCCCGGCGAGATCAGAAGCACGCGGATGCCTTCCGGGCGCACTTCCTGTCGGAGGGACAGCGCAAGTCCCCGCAGAGCGTGCTTGGTCGCGGCATAGGCGGTGAAAAACGGCGGCGTGCAAGGGACGGACAGGGAAGACAGGAAGACAATTGTCTTCCCCTGCCCTCGGCGGAGCAGCGGCAAGAACGCCTGGGTGGCAGACACTGCCCCCCAGTAATTGGTTTCCATGACTCGTTTCGCGGCACTTAAGTCCATGGTTTCCACAGGCGACAAGTAAAAGGCGCCGGCTGCGTAGAGAAGGACGTCCACTTGCCCGTACTCTGCCTCGATGTGCGTTGCTGCCTGCAACACATTCTGATGATCTGAGATGTCTAGAGGAAACGACTGCGCCAGCCCCCCCCTGGCCTGGATTTCCGCAACGACTGCGTTCAGCCTTTCCTTGCCTCGGGCCAGCAGCACTGTCTGTGACCCCTGTGTCGCAAACAACAAGGCACACTCTCGGCCAATCCCGCTTGAACCGCCGATGATGACCACAACCTGTTTGTCGTTTCGCGCCACGCAACATCGCCACCCGTGAGAAAACATTGGAATTGTTCATCAATATATCCAATTTCGGCCTGGAACAACCACCTGGGATGGAAGGGGAGATTCGGGGTGATTCAGATTCGCCGGCTCGTTCGGCCATTTGTGGTACTGTACTACAAGCTGGTGCACCAAGTTACGGTGGAAGGGTTGGAGCGATTGCCGAAGACGGGAGCATACATCGTGGCGTCGAACCATGTCTCGAATCATGATCCGATTGTCCTCTCTGCGTTTGTGAACGGATCAATCCGGTTCATGGCAAAGGAAGAGCTCTTTCAGGTACCATTGCTGCGGGGCATTGTCCGGCGTCTCGGCGCGTTTCCCGTTCGGCGCCAAGGTATTGGCATCGGGGCGGTGCGATGTGCCATTCGGCTCCTCCGTTCGGGAGAAACGATAGGCATTTTCCCAGAGGGCACCCGCAATCGGGGCGGCAGGTTCCTGCCCTGGAAGCCAGGCGTGGGGTTCATCGCCGTTCGAGCCAGTCTCGTTCCCATTGTACCCGTAGCAATTTGTTCAAAGCCGCGGAGGTTTGTCCGTGCCTTTCACGTAGTGGTGGGTGAACCGATTGTGCCGAGTGCCGGGAACTACCGGGTTCTCACCGAACAGGTTCGGCAATCGGTCGAGCGATTAGCGAACTCGGTTGTATGGCAGGTAGATCCGCTGGTCGCTCGACCGGAACATTGCGAATGAGATGTGGTAAACGGATTTGGTTACGTCGTTGAATCCTGAATGGGAGCGCTTTGCATGACAGCCGCCTCCCTCAGCAAGCGCTCATAGTGGCCCAGCAACTGCTTCGTCGGTTCGCTCCAGTCAAGCCGAAGGACAACATCTCGGGCCTGCTCCTGAACCGCCAAGCGCCGCGCAGAATTGAACAACATCTCCCGTATTGCTCCTACCATGGACTCTACGTCGTCCGGGTCGAAGATAAATCCCGCCTGCCCGCATTGCAGTACCTCGCGCGTGGCGGGGCTGTCTGCCGCAGCGACAGGCAGCCCGCTGGCCATCGCCTCGTACAGAACTAACCCCAGAGTTTCTGTGGTGGATGTAAATACGAAACCATCCGCAGAAGCATACGCCTGGGCCAGCTCCTCCCCGAATAAATAGCCCGTGAATACGGTATTGGTACCCGCGAACACCGACTCGAGAGTAGAACGATACGGGCCGTCGCCGACAATCGCCAAGTGGACATCGGGCATCCGGTCCAGACAGGGCCGAAGTTTTTCAACACCCTTTTCCTTGGCAAGGCGGCCGACGTACAAGAGCACCTTCTGGCCCATGTCCGGTTGATTCAAGAGTCGCTGCCGCATGGACTGGGACCTTGCGGCGCGGGAAAAGATGTCCAGATCCACGCCGCGTTCCCACAACCCGAGATTCCGAAACCCGCGAGCTGCCAACTCGGTCAGCGTTGCCCGCGAAGGACATAAATTGATTTGAGCCCGGTTGTGCATCGACCGAAAAGCCCGCCACAGGACGGGTTCCAACCAAGGTAGTCGGTAATAGCGCGCGTACGTGGGAATATGGGTGTGATACGAGGCAATCAGCGGGATGCGGAATCGCCTGGCGTAGTAAATGGCTGCCCACCCGAGAAATCCCGGATTCACTGCGTGGATGAGGTCTGGCTGGAATTGCTTCAGTGCTTTTCCCACTCTCGGAATCGGCTTGGCAAACTTCTTTTCCGGGTAAAGGAAGAAGCGAAAGGACGGCACGCCGACGATGGTAGCCCCTGCGTAGCGCGGTGGCGCGCCTTCCGGTGCGAACATCAGCACCTCGTGCCCTGCCCTGTTCAGATGTTTGAGCGTGCCGCACAGACGCGTTACAACTCCGTCCGTTCCGGGAAGAAATGTTTCCGAAAAGATGGCGATGCGCAATGGTTCTACCTCCGGTGTCCTGTGTTGACGATTGGTGATTCGTCGTAATTGATTGCTCCAGTGTGTAATTTTTCCTGAGTCTTATGGAACCATGCGGTTTCCCGCGAGGTAACTTCATCCGTCAGTCAACGGACGCATCACTAGGGACGTATTACTTGCTGTTTAATGGGGTATGGACGCAAAGGAGCACGGCAGCATGCCCTTGTGACAAAATTTGTGCTAGTGTACATTCAAGTACAAACCTTGACAGGAACGGGAGAGTGTCAGTGTGTCTACGAAATTGCTGGAGAACTACGCGGAAGTGGCCATCCGCATCGGTGTGAATCTGCAGAAGGGGCAACGCCTGGTGGTGCAAGCGCCGGTGGAGGCGGCATCGTTTGTGCGCTTGCTGGCGGAACGGGCGTACGCCCACGGCGCCAGAGATGTCATGGTGGACTGGTCAGACGACGAGTTGACGCGGCTTCGGTACCAATGGGCTTCGGACGAAGCGCTGCAGGACTATCCAAAGTGGAAGGCGCAAGGTTTCACCGACTTGGCTAAGGAGGGTGCAGCGTTCCTGACCGTCGCGGCGCCAAATCCGGATTTGCTGCGGGGTATTGGCGCCGACAAGGTTGCCGCAGCGAGCAAAGCAGCTGCACTTGCGCTCGCCGAGTACGCGAGAATGAGGCAAAATGGCGACTTCAACTGGTGTATCTTGGCGGTGCCTACTACCGGCTGGGCGACGAGCGTCTTCCCTGGACTCGACGCTGAGCAGGCCATCGACCGGCTGTGGGACTACATTTTCAAGGCGACGCGGTCGGACCTGCCTGATCCGATATCGGCGTGGAAGCGACACATCGGCGCGCTGACGGACGTCCTCAGCCGACTCAACCAAAAGCAGTACAGGAAGCTTTATTACAAGGCGAAGGGAACCGATTTGGTCGTTGAACTCCCGGAGGGACACCAGTGGGTTGGCGGCGGCATGCGGAACCCATTGGGCGTGTTTTTTACGCCGAACCTTCCCACGGAAGAGGTGTTCACAGCACCTGCAAAATACGGCGTCCACGGCGTGGTGCGCAGCACAAGGCCTTTGAACTACAGGGGACATCGGATCGAAGACTTTGTCTTGACCTTCAAAGACGGCGCAATTGTCGATGCCAAGGCTGCGCGCGGATACGAGACGTTGCAGCAGCTGCTGGAAACCGACGCAGGCTCGCGCTACCTCGGCGAAGTCGCCCTCGTGCCGGAAGATTCGCCCATCGCAAAACTGAACGTGACGTTCAACAACACCTTGTACGATGAGAACGCGTCATGCCACCTCGCCATCGGTTCGGCGTACCCGATTTGCATCTCTGGTGGCGCAACCATGTCCAAGGAAGAGCTGGAGAAACATCAACTAAACACGAGTTTGGTACACGTCGACTTTATGATGGGCGCCCCGGACCTCGATATTGACGGTGAGACCGCGGACGGGGTCAGGGAGCCGATTTTCCGCCGCGGAAACTGGGCGTGAGCGGAATCTGTGAATTGAATTAGTATACACTAACACAGGCTGGTAGTCGCAAAAAAATTGGCACGTAAATTTTCGAAAGTTGACTTGTGAAGTCAATTATTTCGGATTAAAATCGTCATGTGAAATTCGTTGTGACGACAAGCCAAACCAATGCCTGATGCGGATGGGATAAGGTCGCGGCGCTGTATGGGGAGGACGCCTGTGTTGAGGAACTGGATTTTGCTCCTTGCATCTCTCGGTATCTTCTGGATGAACATCGGATCGGCTTCGGCTGCTGTACAGTCGCCGAAAGAGAATGTGCAGAAGGCAGAGCAGTATGTCGAACAGGCCTTGAGTCTAGCCAGACAAGGCAAGTTGGACGAGGCCAACACTTGGTACCGCAAGTACCGCGACAACTGGTTCCAGATTGAAGACGGGGTGCGCGATGAGTCGGCGAATGCGTACCGGGACATCGAGTCCTCGATGGGCAAAGTCGACTTCGCGTTCGCCCAGAAAAAGCCTGCTGCCGTGGTCACTGCGCTGAACGAACTGGAACAGGTGAATGAGAAGTTCATTCACGGTCAATACGGGAAGCAAACATTCGTCCAGCAAGACATCTCACTCGACGATTTTGTCCTGCTGCTGCAGCAGACCAAAGCGGACGCGGCGGCCGGACGGCACGACCAGGCGGTTGCGGACATCGAGCGAGTGCAGGAATCGTGGCTCAGTGTGGAAGGCACTGTCGTGGCCCAGTCGAAGACGGTGTACGACAACGTCGAACGGGACATGGTGACGGTCCATTCGCTCCTGACAGCTAGCCCGCCGAATACGAACGAGGCCATCTCCCTCCTGGACGGCATGGTACAGCAGTTGTCGCCCTTGGCCACCAAGTCTGGCTATACGGTGTTCGACGCAGCCATGATCCCGATTCGGGAAGGCCTTGAGGCGCTGTTGGTTGTGGCCGCACTGCTGACTTTGGTCCGCAAGTCGGAATCAAAATCCGGGCGCACCTGGGTGTGGCTCGGAGTGTCGGGCGGATTGTTCGTAAGCGTGGTTCTCGCTGTGCTGGTGAAATGGGTATTTTCGTCGGGAGCATTCGGTCAGAACAACTTTCTCATCGCCGGCTGGACCGGGGTGATTGCGGCAGCCATGCTGGTGTACATGAGCTACTGGCTGCATAGCAAGTCGCAGATAGCGGATTGGCAAAAGTACCTGCAGAGCAAAACGCAGATGGCACTCAGTACCGGCAAACTGGTGTCGCTGGGGGCGCTCTCCTTTTTAGCGGTGTTTCGCGAAGGAACGGAAACGGTGCTGTTCATTCTCGGAATGGTCAACCAGATCCGGGGACAGGACCTGATTCTGGGACTCTTGTTGGGCATTGGTGTTCTGGTTGTTCTTGCCTATATCATGCTGGTCATTGGCAAACGACTGCCGATGAGACCGTTCTTCCTGGTCTCCAGTCTGATTGTCTTTTACCTCAGCGTAAAGTTCACAGGACTTGGCATCCACAGCTTGCAGCTGGCTGGAGTCATTCCGTCGACGACGGTGACCGTCCCAAGCATCGACTTCCTGGCTTTGTATCCGTCCTTGCAAAGCATGGTTCCTCAGTTGTTGCTCGTACTCGCGGCTGTGGCGGTCATCGCTCGGCGCCAGTGGCAGCAACGCAAACAAGTGGCACATAGTCAGTAATTCGAAAAGGAAGTTGGTTGACCGAGACCCGGATACGGTATTCTGGAGTCATCCGCGAATCGAATATGCCGCAATGGACGCGGAACGCACTGCGGCGACATGGGTGGGGCTGTCCCAAGAGCCATCGGTTGATGAGGCGGAGGGAGAGCCCCATTTACGTGGGGTGAATCATCCGTTCAGTGGCTGAATTCCTGTGCGGTTGCGGAGGATGCCGTGACGCCGGATTGAACGGGTAATTTTTTGACTGCTAAAATAACAACGAAGGAATGCCTATTCCGTCTAGGGAGTGATACGGCGGTGCAACAAGAACCGACTGGGCCGTCCTGGCAGGCGCTCGAAGAATTGTTTGCGCGCTTTCATCGCGTTATGCATTCCCACTTCACGAGCAGCACTCTCGGGCTGACGGCCAGTCAAGTATTCATCCTACGTTTTTTGGCGACGTGTCCGCAGGCAAAGGCCTCCGACATCGCGAAGGCGGCTGGACTAAGTCCGGGTGCGGTAACGCAGGTTTGCGATGAATTGGTGCGAATGGGATACGTCGAGCGATCCCGGTCCACGGATGACCGACGAGTTGTCTACATCACCATCACGGATTCCGGCCGGGCGAAAATCGATGAGATCCGCAAGTTGCGGATTCAGCAGGCCGATGCCATCCTGCGCCAGTTGGGTCAGAGCGACGCCGAGGAGTTCGTGCGTATTGTCAAGCGGATTGTGGAAATTGTAGAAAAGGATGCTCTTAGCCAGAGGTGAAGTTGTGAATAAAGTAGCTTGGATTGGACTAGGGACGATGGGCGTTCCGATGGTGAAAAACCTGGCGGCAAAGGGGTACCAGGTGGCGGCTTACAACCGCACCAAAAGGTCCGAAGATGTTGGCCAAGCAGTGCTCGCTTCTTCGATGGCGGAGGCGGTCGACGGTGCCGACGTCGTCATTGTCATGGTGTCGGACGGTCCTGCTGTACGGAGCGTATTGTTCGGAGAGAACGGCGTTGTCGCGTACGCCAAACCCGGTACACTCATCGTAAACATGAGCACCATCGGCGTTCAGGAAACCAAACAGTTGGCTCTCGAATTGACGGACCTTGGGCTGGAATTGATGGACGCGCCGGTATCCGGTTCGGTTGGCCCGGCCAGGGAAGGCACTTTGGTTGTGTTGGCTGGCGGCTCGAGTGGCGCCTTTGAGCGAATGAAGCCGTTGTTCTTGACGATGGCCAAATCGGCGCATCACCTCGGCCCCGTCGGGAGTGGAGCGGCCATGAAACTGTTGGTGAACGCAATGCTCGGCATCACCGTTGCGGCAGCGTCGGAGTGCATGGCCGCGGCGGAAAAGGCGGGACTTGGACAGCGGCAGTTTCTCGAGGTTCTCTCCGAAACGGCGATGTGGTCTCCAATTCTCGCGGCCAAGCGCTCGCTGTGGTTAGAGGACGAGTACTCTCCGGCGTTCGCATTGAAGCACATGACCAAGGACCTTGGACTGATGTCCGAGTACGCCACGCAGTTGTCGGCTGGCCTGCCGAACTTGGCTGCGACGCTGACGACATATCTCGAAGCGCAGGCCAATGGTTTGGCAGAGCTCGACATGGCTTCCGTGTATCGGCATATCGCGCGATTGGTGGGAATCCAATGAAACGCGCTGTGATCCTGGACCGGGATGGCGTCATCAATGATCATAGGCATTACGTGAACACGCCCGCCGACTTCTACTT
>CAZYAH010000042.1:0-11015 GCA_964645595.1 uncultured Alicyclobacillaceae bacterium
TCCGCAGTGAGCGAATAGCGAACTCCGTCGGCGCGGACGAGGGCTCGGAATGCCTCGAGCAACCGATGCGTGTGCGGTCCGGGATGACCAGTACCAATCACGCGGCCATCCACCTTGACCACGGGCATTAGTTCGGCAGCCGTACCGGTGAGAAAGACTTCATCCGCAATGTACACGTCGTGCAGCGTAAAGGGTTCCTCTTTGACGGTATAGCCCAGATCTCGGGCAATCTCCATCACGGCCTGACGCGTGATTCCGTTCAGTGCCCCCAGGTAGCACGGCGGCGTGTACAGCACACCGTTCTTGACGATAAACACGTTGTCGCCGGAGCCTTCCGTCACGTAGCCTTCCGAATTCAATGTCAGGGCTTCGCTGACCCCCGCCAAATGTGCTTCGATGCGGATGAGGATATTGTTCAGGTAGTTGAGCGACTTGATCATCGGGTTCAGCGCATCCGGGCGGTTGCGCCGCGTGGCCACCGTGGCGATGGACGTGCCGGATTCGTACATCTCCTTTGGAAACAGCGCCAACTGCTCGGCAATCACGATGACTTGCGGCGTCCCGCAACAGAACGGATCCAGCCCGAGGTTCCCCACCCCGCGCGAGACAATGAGGCGGATATAAGCGCTCGACAGTGCATTGCGCTGCAGCGTCTTCACGACGATGTCGCAAAGTTCCTCGTGCGTGTACGGAATGTCGAGCATGATGGCTTTGGCCGACTCAAACAGGCGCTGGATGTGCTGATGCAGCCGAAATACGTTGCCGTCGTAGGCGCGAATTCCTTCAAATACCCCGTCGCCGTAGAGGAATCCGTGGTCAAACACCGATACCTTTGCGTCCTCGCGCCGTACAAATTCACCGTTCATAAAGATCCACTGTTGTTCCAAACGAATCCCCCCTGTGCAGTCCTACACTCCATGGAAGCAAAAAACCTCCGCTTCCGGCCAAATCGTCGCACAACCTTGTGCTCGGATCAGAACCTTCCGCAGAGGCTTTTGTCCTCACGGTGTACACCCGAATCGAGTGTTGGTATCGCTCGGTCCAATTTGACCCACCCATCGGTGGCGGAACCCTAGATACCCTCCTGACACCACTATGTAGCTGTTAAAATCGATTGTACGGAGGCAGGTCCGTCGAGGTCAATACACGTACGCCCGACGGGACAAACACGGATTTCCATGTAAACGATTACGTTGTCGCAGCGCATGGTTTCTTGAAATTGTTACGAAAATGTGACATCTAGGAGATTTTTCAGTTGGCGCCTCAACCACAGTCGATGTGGCAGAAATCGCTGCAGCTTGTCGGGACGAGGATAGGGGTGCTGCAGGCCGCTCACCAGCAACGTGATTTTAAAGCGGTGTCCCGGTTCGTCCAGCACATGCGTTCCCAACTTGAACAAATCCGCCTTGTGGAAGAGGTCCGTCAGCCGCAACGTCATCTGCTGAAACGCCAGCATGTCCACATCTTTTGCGTAGCCAATGTTGACCAACATCTCCGTGCCGTCGGCGTAATCCTTAGGCAAATACGAAGCCGACATGACGTATTTGAGAGGTTCGTCAAACGCCTCTCCCTCGATGGTTCGGATGTACACCGGCCCCTTGCTGGCCTTCAGGAATGTTTGAACGTCGTGTACGTCGATGTTCATCACTCCAGGCATGTGGAGCATCTCTTCAATGGCTTGAATCGGCGCCTCCTCGAGGGTCTCAAAGTACTCATTCGCTTGCTGGAATGGCACTCCCGGTTCAATGGTTTCCAGCAGACCGTCTCCGTGGACGTATGTGATGGCGTCGCATAAATCCCGCATTTGGTGGTACTGCACAATGGCTGTCTGCAGGCGCCGCTTTCCTTCAAACCGAAACGGGAACCGGAACACGCCAATCAGAAATGCCCCTTTGGACTTCAACATCATCAGTTGTTCGGCCATGCGATCCGTTTCGCTGGCGTTGCCACCGACAAATCGAAAAAAGCAGAGGTCTCCGGCTCCCATGGATTCAATGTGAGCCGCGTCACCATCCGATAACCCTTGGCGAATGCGAAAGATCCGAACCGAACGTGTCATCGTCCGCGCCCCCTTCATATTTCCCGATTATACCGGGCGAAAGCTGAGAAAATTGTCAATTGCCGTCGACGGCGGAGCAATTCCATCGTCATTCGACCAAACCGCCCAATCCGGATACACTTTTGAACAAAGCGGGTTGCTTCGTTTTGTGTTCGTGCCCATCACAGAATCCCAACTTGAATCTGGAAAGGATGTGCGATGTCATGAAAGCCGTTGTGATGACCGGGTTTGGCGGAACAGACGTCCTCAGACTAGGAGAAGTGCCGACTCCCTCGGCCGGTGCGGGAGAACTGCTGGTTCGTGTCCGGGCCACCGCGTTAAATCGGGCAGATCTGTTGCAGCGAAGAGGTTTATATCCACCTCCCAAAGGCGCGTCGGAAATCCTCGGCCTGGAGATGGCCGGCGAAGTCGTCGAGGTTGGTCCCGGATGCGAAGGATGGAACGAAGGTGACCGGGTATGTGCGCTGCTCCCTGGCGGCGGCTATGCCGAATACGCCGTCATTCCCGCACCCATGGCCATCCGCCTGCCGGACCAACTTACATTTGAACAAGGGGCAGCGATTCCGGAAGTGTTTCTGACCGCGTACCTGAACTTGTACTGGCTGGGCGGGCTGTCATCTGGCCAGACCGTTCTCATCCACGCGGGCGCCAGCGGGGTTGGAACGGCGGCTATCCAGTTGGTGCGAGAAGCGGGATCGAAAGCGTTCATCACCGCTGGCAGCGAAGAGAAAATTGCGCGCTGCCTGGAACTCGGCGCCGAGGCCGGTTGGAACTATAAACAGGGGCCGTTTTCCCAGTGGGTCCTGGAACAGACGGATGGACAGGGCGTGAACCTGATCCTCGACTTCATCGGAGCTCCGTATTTCGCCCAAAACCTCGAATGCCTCGCAGTGGATGGGAGACTCGTTGTCATCGGGACCATGGGAGGCAGCCGGGTGGACCAGTTGGACCTGGGGAAACTCTTGTTCAAGCGGCAGCAGATCATCGGCACGGCGCTCCGCTCGCGCAGCCTCACCGACAAAATCCGGCTGACGCAGGAGTTCGCCGCATACGCCATGCCGCGGTTTGTGGATCAGCGCCTTCGCCCTGTGATTGACCGGATCTTCGACTGGAAGGATGTCGCCGAGGCGCACCAGTACATGGAGTCGAACGCCAACATCGGCAAAATCGTATTGACCGTATCGTGACCTACCCTCATAGCCTTGCCGAGTTTGTCGAATTTAGTAGACAGAGTAGATTGGGGGTGATAGGATGCCGTGTCGCAAGATTCGGACGACGTGGGCAGTGGTTCCCGCCCTGATGCTGTCCCTTGCCGGGTGCGGCGGTGCTGCGACGCAATCTGCAGATCCGGCGGCAGTCAAGACGTTTTTGGATCAGGCCAGACCGCACGTCCTCACTGTCAACAAGGACTTGGCGAATCAGACGCAACTGGTCGCCCAAATGTCGCTGAAGAAAATCAATTATCAAGCGTTCAAGAGTGCGTACGGCCAAGCACAACAGTCTCTCGAAAGTGAACTGAAGGCCATTCAATCGATTCCGGCCGACAAGGGGGCCGAATCGTTCAAGGATGAGTACGTGAACCTGCTCTCGAAAGGCGTTCAACTCATGAAAGATCAAGAAGATGCCATTCACGCCGACGGATCCATGGACCCACAAAAGGCGGCCAATATCAAGAAGGAACTTCAGTCTTTTACGGACCAGTACCACAACCTGCAGCAAAAGTACCACCTGAACAAATAACGGATCGAAAAGACAAGTACTATCTTTTCGACACGCGACCGACACAAATCCGTCCTGCGCGTCGAACTCTATCGATAAACTCGCAATACTATGAAACTTTGAGAGAGGGGTTAGTACAGTATGAAAAGAAACTTGCTTGCTGTAGCCGTCGCACTTGGAACCATGGTTTCCATGTCCGCACCTGCGTTCGCGGATACGACGAACGACGTGTCCACGACAGCGAATGCCGCTGGGAGCACATCTGCCAACACGACGGATCCGGGAACAACCGTGACCGTTACCACAACGTCCAGTTCGACATCAACAGATGCGAGCCAGACCGCTACGGCATCAACGGATGCAAACCAAACTTCCGTTGCATCCGGTGAGGTACATAACACGGATGCGAATAGCACGAATGTTGCCGGTAACGGCGCTACTTCTACGGACAATTCCACGGAAAACTCGACGAATACCTCGAATGGGACAAGCTCCAGTGACGTGCAGCTCGACGATGTCTACCTGGCGTTCGTCACGCAAGTAACGCAGAGCGTCTCTCTTGCGCTCGCCGACAAGGACACCGACAAGGCAAAGGCGCTCGTGGACTCGGCATTGTCGACCATCGACACTGCAAATAAATTGATCAAGGACGGCAAAGTCGATGATGCCACCACCCTGCTGCAACAGGCGTTATCCGCGCAAGACATCGCCGTTGACGCGAGCACCAAGGGCGACGAAACAGAGCAGGCTGAAATCAAGGGCAAAGTGTCCCACAATCTGGTCGCCCTGGCCATGGCGTTGCAGCATGTGAACAATCCAAAGGCACAAGCGGCGCTGCGCAAGAACATCGAAAAGGCCCTTGAACACCTGCAACACAAAATTGAAAAGCTGGCTGAGCACAAGACCCATAAGGTAGACTCCAACGACAGCGACTCTGAAGATACGCAAACCAAGAGCAGTGGAACCAATGTCACCGTCACCACTGGTGGCACCAGCACCACGACTTCCGGCGCTGGGGTTTCGGCAACCCCGAATCAAACCAAGGAAAACTCCGATGACAACGAAAATGAGTCGGAAGGCCATGATGACGCGGGTAACGTGCAGTCCCATGAAGCCGACGACAACGAGCACGACTCGAATAAAAAGGGAAATCACGACAACCACGATGCCCACAAAAATAACGGGCATGGCCATTCCGACAAACACGGTGACGGCGAGGGCCACGACGACTAATCCAGCCAACCTATCTGTTTCCCCCTACCTATATATAAGAGGCTGCCCGACAGTTCGGGCAGCCTCCTTTTATTGTTTCTATGCGGTGACCGCCGCTGCAGGGCTTTCTACAAAGTCCAACAGCGGTGAAACCTTTCCGGTGTAGAACACGCAAAGCTTGTGCAAGGCGCGCGTACACCCCACATAGAGCAATTTTGCGCTTAACGGCGAGTGATTGTAGTTGTTCTCATCCACGTCTACGAGAATGACCGCGTCGAACTCAAGGCCCTTCGTCAGGTAGACCGGAATGACGGAGATGCCGCCGGCGTACCGTTGATCCTTCGCCTGAATCAGATTCGCCTCCACGCCCGCGTTTTGCAGCTCCCGGTGCAAGCGTGCACAATCCTCGTCTGTGCGGCCGACCACGGCGATGGTGTTCGCCTGTCCGCGCAACTCCTGAATTGTCTTTACTATCTTTGCGATCCGCTCCGTTTCCGACACCTCTTCCACGTGTACCGGCTCACCGCTGCGGAACACGGGCTTCGCGAGGATGAACTGCTTGAATGGCCGAATGATGTTGTTGGCAAACTCGATGATTTCCATTGTCGAGCGATAGCTGACATCCAGTTGAAAATACGCTCGCTTCGGCTCGTCAAACAGGTCGAGAAACGACTGCCAGTCCGTGATCCCTTGGTAAGTGTGAATGCTCTGCGACAAGTCGCCGAGAATCGTGAACGATTCGCTCGGACAGTAGGCCTTAAGAACGTAGATTTGAAGCGGCGAAAAATCCTGCGCTTCGTCAATCACAACGTGGTGGAAGCGATTCTGGCTGTCGATGCCGTGGAGTCTCATGTGAATGTACAACAGAGGTGCGAGATCTTCGACGTTGACCTCAGGGCGAACCTTCCTGCCCTTGGCCGTAGAAACCGTCTGACCGCCAAGTGCGTCGGCATCTGGCAGCACGCGGCTTAAGATTTCTTCGTAGATAGCAAGCGTTGAAATCTGCGGCCACTTGTTTTTATACGCCCGGAACCTCGATGCAGCGAGTTTTTTCAGCGCACCGGTGTGATCCTCTGACTTCATCGCCTTGTACTCGATTTCATACCAGCGCTTGACGCGGGCCAGGACGCGCTCCCGGCGCTCCGCGAGAGGATAATGTTTGTAGTCGTTGACAAACCAGTCGCGGATGACCGATTCCGGCAGCACTTTCCCTTCCCACGCTTCAAAATCTCCCTTTGGCAGCGCAGACTTCTCGACTGCCTCCAGGTGGCGCTCAATCTGCTCGAGAAATTCAAGGGATCCCTTGTAACGCACGACTTGGAACTCGCGTTGGACTGCTGGGTCTTCGCGAACGCCGAACCAGCGGGACAGTCGATCGGATGCATCCCGAAGTTTCACTGAGTGGCCGAGGATCTCCAACGCCCACGCGGAGAACGTCGTTTGCTGGATACCGCCGACGCCAAGCTCAGGTAATACCTCGGATATGTAGTCCACAAACATCGCGTTCGGCGCAAAAATCACCATTTTATCCGCTCGCAGCCGATCCGCGTGCTGATACAACAGGTACGCAAGCCGGTGCAGGGCGACCGTCGTTTTTCCGCTTCCCGCAACCCCCTGAATCACGATTGCCTTGTTGCGGTCCGCGCGAATGATCCGATCCTGCTCCGCCTGAATCGTGGAGACGATATCACGCAACCGGTTGTCCTTGTTTTCTCCGAGGCGGTACAGCAAGAACTCATCGGTAACGTTGAGGTTGTCCTGTCCATGTACGTAGCTGTCGACGACGCGCTGCAGTTCTCCGTTGCGGATGGCAATATTCCGTTTCAGGAAAACCTGGCCTTCCACCGTGCCATCGGGAGATTCGTAAGACGCCGTGTCCTGCCCTGAGAAGGAGTAAAACAGACTGGCGACTGGCGCGCGCCAATCAATAATCATCCGCTCGCCGCTGTCAGTGTCTTCGACACCGCGTTTGCCAATGTACAGCGGCATCGGTGTCGACGCCCCGCGCTCCTGAAAATCCAGACGACCAAAATACGGTTCCGTATGAGCGAATTTCAACGTGGCAATCTGCTCCGCCCGGATCCGTTCTACGACTTCCTGCGCAACTTCTTCCGCCGTGAGCGCTTCATCGCGATCATCCGCATCATTTTCCGCTTTTTGTTCCAAAGCGTAGAGACGTTCCAGCATGTCGCGAATACGCGATTGAACGCTCTGAAGATGCGACTGTTCCGCCTGAAAGGAATCCGTCGGAGAGGATTGTGTCGTGCTCTCTTCCATGGACATGCCTCCATCTGAGGATTTCAGTTGAGACAGGAAATGATATTTTACTGAAAAATGATAATGAAGGCAATACGTTGTCGCAAACAGTGGGAGCACGCCAGTTTGATTTCACCAGTGAATAAATCGCAGCGATTGCATGGAATCACTTGAGGACGTATTCGGCGAGGACACTTTGCAACTCGTAGATATTCAGCGTCTTGTTGAATTGTTTTTGAATGGGCGTGTGGTTGCCCGACACCCAGATTTTCAATTCCGCATCCAGGTCAAAGTGACCAGCCGTCTCAATGCTGAAATGTGTAACACTCCGATAGGGGATTGAGTGGTACTCAACTTTCTTGCCCGTCATCCCCTGCTTGTCGACCAAGATCAATCGCTTGTTCGTAAAGATGAACATGTCCCGGATGAGTCGGTAAGCCTTTTCAATCCGCTCGCTTGGACTCAAGATGTGAGCGTACTCCTTTTGAACTTCTTCAATCCTTACTTCCGACGCGTTCCCAAGCAGTCCGTCAAACAGTCCCATGCGATTACCTCCTTGTCTTATTCACAGAAGTCCTAAATGGAAGAAGCATCCCGAACAAGACTGCACCATGCAGCTCTGGTCTAAGTCTCTCTGCGGATCAGTATACGACCGTAACTAAGAGCCAGGCCCACCGTTCCGCGGAAGTGTGAGGTGCTCGCTGCGGGGTGTCCTGAACGAATAGCGAGTGTCAATTTATCGGATGTTAATCGAGAAAGGAGATGTGCACCATGCCCACACTTACACACCGTTGGAAAGGCGTTGTTGGGACGGTTCTTGTTATGGTAGCGACAGGCTGTAGCCCTCTACATTTCTCTAATTTGACAAACCCGACTACCAAACCGTCCGGAGCAGCGGCAAGCCTTGTCGAGGTGATTTCGAGCAAGTACAACCCGGCGGAGCAGGCCGTGACAATGCAGGTCCGGCCACGCGACAACGGTACCGGGGAATCCATATTGGATCTGAAGGACCCAGAAGGGGTTATCCATTATTCCACCGCACAATTCCCGGACAAGAGAATTCGTGTGGTCAAAATCACCTATCCAGACAATGCAAACGCCAGACGGCCCGACATTGCTACGTTGACCGCAGGCGCCGAGCGGTACATAGAGACGGCAAACCTATCAGAACCAGGGGCATCTCCAGCGCCGCAGCCTGCAGCGCAGCGCGGTACCATTCCACTGCCCCCACCGGGAGTCAAAATGGATTCAGGGATAACCCCGCGCGCTGGACTTTCTGCTTCAAGGACGGTGAAGACCGCGGCCGTTCTCACCGTGGCCCGCAGCAAACTGGGAACCCCATACGTGTGGGGTCACAATGAGGACGACGGAGAGAAAGGGTTTGACTGCAGCAACTTTACCGAGTACGTCTACCACCATGCGCTTGGATATCGTTTCACGACATCCAGCCGCGGTCAATACAAGTACGTCGGTGTTCCCGTGCCCGTAAGTGAAATGCTCCCCGGCGATTTGCTCGTATTCGACAAAGGCCGGCACGTCGGCATTTACGCAGGGAACAACCAAGTGATTCAGGAAGGCGGAGGCCTCGGCAAGGTCGGGTATCTTGATATCTCGCCCGGTCGCTATTGGCGCAGACATCTCAGCGTGGTCAAGCGAATGTATTAGGCTTCTGCCGTGCTCCACCACGCAGTGAACCGTACGGCACGCCTTAGTGATGTCTGTACTGTTCCACCGCTTGCCATAGATCCGCGTTTTCGAGGCCCACCCTCCAAATGGCTATGCCTTGCAGCCCGTAATCTTTCGCGAGGTTCATCTTGTCCGTCAAACTCTGACTGTCTTCGTAGTACAAGATGTAGTCCTTGTGATCTTTTGAGTACGTCAAGAAGGGCGCATCCGCCTGCCCGTCGTAGTGGCCGATGGCGTGATATTTTTCCTTAACCTGTTCCACGTATTTCAGCGCGACGGCCGCCCCATGCGAATTGCTCCAGGCGTATCCGTACGCGTTGATGCCGAGCAGAATTTTCTGCCGCGGGATGACCGTCGTTTCATAATCGAGAACCGATTTCACCCACCACGTCGGCGCCACCGCCCCAGGATTTCCACCTGGATAGGAATAGTCGTACGTCATCAGGACTACCTGATCTACGTTCTGGCCGATGCCTTTGTGAAAGTCGTCGTTTCCAATCGAAGGAGCAATGGCGACAGACAGAATGAGCCCATTTTGCCTGGTTTTTTCATGCAGTGCCTGGAGAAAGCGGACATAGGCTGCTTCGTCGGAACGATGCAGCATCTCAAAGTCGAGGTTGATGCCTTTGTATCCGTTGGACACGGCGAGCTGAATGAGGTTGTCCTGGAGTTTACTCGACAGCTTGGAATCTCTCAAGATCTTGCCAATGGTCTTTGGGTCAAACTGGCCATTGGTCAGATTTGCGATGCAAGCATAAGTGTTCAACCCCGTGTTCTTGAGCGCGGTTCCGGTTACCGTCCCGTCCGCTTGCACGCGGTAGGAAAAGTTCGACACGATATCGATGTCCGTGCGATGGGCCTGGATGTCCAGATCCGTCTCCGGTTGCTTTGCGTAGTCGACGTTGTAGACCAAAACCGTGCGCCCGCCGTCAGGCACTGGCGCGTTCGCCTCTTTGTCCGATCCGCTGTTGAATGGAGCGCAGCCAGCGACCAGCAGGATGGCAGCCATTTGTGTCATGACAAAGCGCAGTTTACGTCTCACGGTGTCACCTCTCAGAAGCACTGGCTCGTCGCTCTATCCGCTTTCCTCAGATGGAAGCAAGAGTTTTGGGAAACAGAGGCTGTCCCTGAAGGGGCGAGCAATTGGGACAGCCCCCATACATCACTGGTCAGGGCTGGCGAGAACAAACGTGTTGCCGTCCGGATCCTTGAATATCGCTTGGATTCCGCCCCAATCCGCCCGTGTGGCTGGTTGGACGAATTCTACGCCCTTGGCGCTCAGTTCGCGGTAGGCTTTTTCCACATCGTCGCTTGTGAAGGCCACGTTCTGGAACGTCCCAATCAGGTTTTCCCGGCCAGGCGGCGTAAACAGTACCACCAGCGTGTCCGAACCGGGCGGCTGCAGTTCAATCCAACGCTGCCCGTTGCCAAACTCCTGGTCCGTGACCACCTTAAAGCCGAGCTTGTTTGTATAGAAGTCAAGCGCCCGATCCTGATTGCTCACGGGAATGCTGACAAATCTGACGCGAATCATCGAACCATCCTTTCCTGCTGAACCGCATAAGGACTTTCTCCTAATATACCACGTACGTCACAGCTTGTCCGACCGGCAGAAAAAACCTCCGGCCACCAATCCGGGTAACCGGAGGCTAAAACCTCACCGTCGTCAAGCGGATGAACTCGTTCCCTCAGCCTGCCGAGCTGGCTGCTGGTCAGCGCATGCCTGCGTGTGCGCGGAGCTGCTCGACGAGCGGCATCACTTGCTCGGAGAACCGCTGCATCTCTTCCAGTTGCGGCGAAAACTGCAGCAATAAGAGGTCCAGGCCAGCATCCTCGTACGCGACAATGCGTTCGGCAATCTGTTCCGGCGTGCCAATCAGGCCTGGCCGCAGCCCGCGGTTAGACACCGAGTAGTCGTGCAACAGTATTTTCTGCTCGAGCTGCGACTTGCTGACAAAGTCCTGATAGCCGGCGTATCCGCTGGAAGCTTTCACGTCGGTGATGCGCCGTAGTTCCGCTTGAGCTTCTTCTTCCGTCTCGCGACAGATGACGTACGCTGCCATCCCAAACGATTGGAACGGCG
>CAZYAH010000043.1:0-10775 GCA_964645595.1 uncultured Alicyclobacillaceae bacterium
TCCGTTTCCTGCTTCCCATTGTATCAGTCTTGATAAAAAATGCAAACATTTGTTCGGGTTCTAGGTCAAAAAGAATAACCGCCTTTCTCAGGCGGTTATTCGGAGCAACCTCGGTGGAAATTACCGCGTGCGAACGCGCGGCTTGGCCGGCTCGAGGTTCACCCTCGCACCGTTGATCCGGCTCTGCCGGAGCGCCTCGTAGACGAACGGCGCCGACTCCTGTTCAACCTCCACAAAGGTAAACCGGTCGAAGATGTCGATTTTCCCCACAGCCTGGCCCGGGACGCCAGCTTCTTCGGAAATCGTGCGCACCAGGTCTCCCGGGCTGATGCGCGCGCTGCGACCGATGTTTACAAAGAAGCGGACCATTCCCGGCGTCGCTCCTGTGTCGCCAAAGTCGTAGTCGGTCGCCTCCTGGTTTTCCAGTTCGCCGGCGGACGCCAGCTTGAGCGCCGCGCACGCGACATCGACCGGATCGTGCTCGTCAATGATATTCCCCAGAATGGCGCGGTAGTGCGCGAGACCGCCGCTTTGAATCGCCTCGATGATCCGGTTTCGCCACATCTCCGCCTGCCGCTCCGCCACGTCTGCCAGCGACGGGACCTCCCGCGCAAGCAAAGGCGCCTTTGTCTCGCGTTCAATCAGCTTCAGCAGCTTGAATTCGCGCGGCGTCACCAGCGTGATGGCCAAGCCCCGCTTGCCGGCGCGCCCTGTGCGGCCAATCCGGTGTACGTACGACTCGGGATCCTGCGGGATGTCGTAGTTGATCACGTGCGTCACGTTGTCCACGTCGATGCCGCGCGCTGCGACGTCGGTCGCGACCAGTAGCTCGATGTCTCCCTTGCGGAATTTGCTCATGACGCGATCCCGCTGCGCCTGGCTCAGATCCCCGTGCAGCCCGTCGACCAGATACCCGCGCGCGAGCAACGCCTCAACCAGCTCATCCACACCGCGCTTCGTGCGGCAGAAGATGATGCCCAGTTGTACCTCTTCGCTGTCGATAATCCGGCACAAACTCTCCAGCTTGTTCCGTTCCAACACCTTGTAGTACACCTGGTCAATCAGCGGCACCGTTACTTCGCCGCGGTTGATGGTCACGTGTTCCGGCTTCTTCATGTAACGCATGGCGAGCCGTTTGATTTCCGTAGTAAACGTCGCGGAAAACAGCATCGTCTGCCGCTCCGCCGGAGTCTCCCGCAAGATGGCCTCGATGTCGTCGATAAAGCCCATATCGAGCATCTCGTCCGCCTCGTCGAGTACAACCATTCGGACGTTCGCGAGCTTCAGCGTGCCGCGGCGGATGTGGTCCAGTACGCGCCCCGGCGTTCCGATGACAATTTGCACGCCTTGCTGCAGAGCGCGAATTTGATGGCCAATCGACTGGCCTCCGTAAATCGGCAGCGTGCGCACGCGCTTGTACTTGGCAATTTTGCGAAACTCTCCCGCGACCTGAATCGCCAGCTCGCGCGTCGGCGTCAAAACCAGCGCCTGCACCTTTGGTTCCGCAGACACGCGCTCGACCACCGGGATCCCAAACGCAGCCGTCTTTCCGGTACCGGTCTGCGCTTGACCGATGACGTCACGCCCTTCCAGTACCAGAGGAATACAGGCTGCCTGTATCGGAGAAGGTTCCTCGAAGCCCATTTCGTCGATGGCCTGCTGAACCTTTCTGCTTAATGAAAATTCCTGAAAAGCCGTCATGTTCATCTCACCTGTCCATTCTTTCTGTGCCGCAGTCCCTGTCCGGGACAATGGCGACTTAACTTTACCATGCAATAACACAGCCACATTCATTCACGCGGCGCCTCGAGCTTTCGCACTTGCCCAATCAGGCGCCAGAGCAGCTGCTTCGCTGCTCGGATCCGAATCTGTTCCCGGGATCCTGTCAAAACGAGTCGGTAGACTTCCGTCTTGTCCGGGCCTGCCACGGCGATGTACACGAGGCCGACCGGCTTTTCCGGAGTTCCGCCACCAGGACCGGCAATGCCCGTCGTCGCGATGCCAAACGTCGCACGCAGTCGATCCCGTACGCCTTCCGCCATCTCACGTGCAGTCTCGCCCGATACAGCTCCGTGTTCGCGCAGAGTGGCAGCCGATACGCCGAGCAGGCTCTCCTTGACGGCGTTGTCATAGGCCACCACGCCGCCCATGAACACCTGTGAACTCCCAGGAACGTCTGTCAACATCGCCTGCACGAGGCCGCCAGTGCAACTCTCCGCCACAGCCAGCGTGGCCTGCCGCTCCGCCACAACGCGAAGGGCCACTGAGGGCAGAGTATCCTCGTCAACGCCATAGATATACGGGGCAAACTTTCTGCGGATTTCCGCTTCCACCGGCTGAATCAGCGCATCTGCCTCCGGCGCCGTCGCTGCGCGAGCGGTAATCCGCAACAACATTTCCCCTTCGCCGGCAAGCGGTGCCACCGTTGGGTTCTCACCCTTGAGCAAATCGGTGATCTGCTCGTCGACGGAAGACTCCCCAATACCGCAGAAATGCAGAACTCTCGACACCAGTACCTGGGGCGACGGAAAAATCTTCTTCAAACGAGGTATGACGTGCATTTGCAACATCGGCTTCATTTCAAGAGGAGGACCCGGGAGGAGAAAATAGTGGACACCACTGTGCTGAACGTACTGCCCGGGAGCGGTCCCGTACGGATTCGGCAAAACCTCCGCGCCTTGAATGCGCATGGCCTGACGGCGGTTCTCTGCAGGCATGGCCTTTCCGCGCCGCTGGAAAAAGGCCTCGATGTCGGCGAGAAGGCGCTCATCCAGTGCCAGGGGCAGGCCTAGACAAGCCGCCAGGGCATCCCGCGACAAATCGTCTTCAGTCGGACCAATGCCGCCCGTGATGACGATCACGTTGGAACGGTTCGACGCCTCGCGCAATACGTCGACAATGCGCTGGAGGTTATCTCCCACAGCGTGGTGGTGATACAGAAAAAATCCGTGGTTGACAAATTCCTGCGATACCGTCCGGGCGTGCGTATTCGCAATTTGCCCGAGCAAAATCTCCGTTCCAACGGCGATGTGTTCGCCTCTGCACTGTTCCTTCAAACTGCCCGCTCCGTTCCTTGCGCTTACACGTCATCCGACGTGGTCGATGACGTGCTTGTTTTTGACGAAGTAGTCGATGCCCGAGATCACCGTAGTGACAACCATCACGTACACCATCAACTGATCAAACGGAAAGTTTACGTAAGAAAATGGAAAATTGTTGATGATGAGCGCAACCATCGCTACGATTTGCGTTGCGGTCTTCCACTTGGCAATTTTGCTGGCAGCAATCACAATCCCTTCGGTCGCCGCGACAAGCCGCAGTCCAGTCACGGCAAACTCCCGGCTGATGATAAGGATTGCCACCCATGCAGACAGCCGTTGCATTTCCACCAGACTAATCAGCACAGCAGAAATGAGGAGCTTGTCGGCGAGCGGATCGAGCAATTTGCCGAAGTTGGTCACAATTTTCCGCTTGCGCGCGATGTATCCGTCCAGGCCGTCTGTGGCGGCGGCCACGATAAACACAAGGGCCGCTATCATCTCGCTTCCAGTGGTGGTCCGATGATTGATGGTGACACTCAGAAAGTCGAACCGCACCAAAAGAAGAAAAATCACTACCGGCACCAAAAAGATTCTGGCTATCGTTATCTTGTTAGCCAGATTCAAGCAGAACACTCCCCATTCCATTCTTGGAACTTGCCGGAACCGTTTGGGTCCCTTGCAACGGACCGTGATCAGGTGCCAATCTTCGCCACCCTCAGTATATCCCACGGCATTTCCGCATGTCAAAAGAGGCCGGGCCAGTGGCCGCGGCTCCCCTTAGCGGTAGTTTGTAAATTGCAGCGGAACCGGGAGGTCCGCCTCGCGCAACATGTGGATAACGGTCTGCAGATCATCGCGGCTCTTTCCTGAGACGCGCACCTGATCTCCTTGAATACTTACTTGAACTTTCAGTTTCGACTCCTTGATCAGTTTCGTGATCTGCTTCGCAGTATCCTGGTCAATTCCCTGTTGCAGCTGGACCACCTGGCGCACCGTGCCGCCCGCAGCAGGTTCCACCTTGCCCATCTTTAACGCCTTGAGCGAGATCCCGCGCTTGACGCACTTCGACTGGAGAATATCGACCACGGAGGCCAGTTTGTACTCGTCGTCTGAAATCAGCGTGATGGCTTTTCCGTCAAACTTGATATCGCTCTTGCTGCCCTTGAAGTCAAACCGCGTCTGAATTTCCTTCAGAGCCTGGTTGACTGCGTTGTCCACTTCCTGCATATCCAGTTTTGAAACAATGTCAAAAGAAGCATCCTTTGCCAAACCATGCACTCTCCCTACGAGAAAACATTTCCGGTTGAATCGTGTGCCCGTCTGCAAACGGTCACTCCTTGGATATGGTGACCCAGATAGGCTCATTGGTCGGCGGCAAGGCGAGCGGTTGCCCGTCCACCGTGAGGTTTACGGCAGGCACGTTCCCAACCTTGACCCGCAACTGCTGTTTGACTGTCCAAGACCGCTTAGCTGATGCCGGGACCGTGTCGCTGGGAACCACATTCTTGCCGTCGACATAAGCCTGAATCCAGCACGGCGCGTTTGCCGTAGCCAATTCCACGTGCAACGGCCCGTTCGCAGAGACCACAAACGTTTGCTCGTGGTTCCGGTAATCTTGCGATTTGATCTGGACGGCCGGCTTCGCGGCATCTGTGCCAGCCTGATTGTCCGGCGCCCCGGTCCCGTCGGCGGAATTGTCTGTATTGTTTACGACCGGGTTGTTCGCGACGGCGTTGGTTCCGTTCTCGGTCTGGCCGGCGATGGCGTTGTTATGCGGCTGCTTGTCCTTCCCTGGCAGCCCAATCAGCCACCAAGCCGCACCGATGACTGCCAGTATGGCTACCACGGCAGCCGTCTCACCGGCTACGTTGCGCCCCTGTCTGGTCCTCCTGCGCGAGGACGGCCGGGATGGGCGCACGGAACTGGTCCGGGTCGGCGCACTGCGGCGCGATGGCGGGGTGTCGGCTTGCGGCGGTATGACTGGGGCGCTCCGCGGCGGTTCCACAGCTGGCTCAGGACGGTCGGGCGTCGCGTCCGTCGACACCGGAGGCTCCACGTCGATTGCACCAGATCCGTTGGTATCTACATATTGTTCCAAGAGCTGTTTACCGTCCAATCCGAGGGCTTCGGCGTAACTCTTGACGAACCCGCGAGCGTAAACCGCACCCGGCAGGAGGTCCCAATTGCCTTCTTCCAAGGCCATCAGGTATCGTTTTCTGATTTTTGTCTTCGTCTGTAGTTCATCGAGACTGATCCCAAGTTGCTCCCGTCTTTCGCGCAATACGCGACCCAAGTCCTTCATCGTATCCCTCCCTGCAGCAATCTCATTCGCACGACAAGATTCGCCTCACTCTGCTTGCCAGCGCACAAGTTCGCGCTCGTAAGCTTCATACTGAATCGCTTCATCCGGGTGTCGCCGCAACTCAATCAACAAGTCAAAGAGTGGCCAATCATAGTGGGAATGTCTCACGAAAATGTCTGGGTGTTCAATGACAATTGGCGCAGGGAACCCGAGCACTTCGTCCAATATGGACAAGTGTTGCTCGTCTCCCCGCAACGTAGAAACCGCTCCGTCAATAATATACACGGAGGAATCGGGGGCCAACTGATCTCTCCGCAATTCACGTACTATGGTTTGCTTTAACAGGGTAGAAGATACGAAAGTCCATCGCTTGTTAGCGTAAACACTCGCCGCGACAATTGACTCTGTCTTGCCAACGCGCGGCTGTCCTCTCACGCCAATCACCTGGCGGCCGGGGCGCTTCAACAATTCGCCGAGGAAGTCCACAAGTATCCCCAATTCGTCGCGAACGAACCGATATGTACGCGTTTCCGTGTCACTTCGCTCGATGAACTTGCCGTGCCGCAGAGCAATCCGATCCCGCAACGAGGGCGGGCGCAGCGCCGTTAACTCCACATCCTCCAGCGACTCGAGCATTGCGCGCAGTACTTCGACCGACTCAGCGCGATTTGTTTCCAGAAGGAATCCCCTGCCCGTATCGGACACTCCGCCAAGTTGCAGGATGTTGAATCCCAGCATCCCGAGCAGTGAGGCAATGTCTCCGAGCAAACCGGGGCGGTCCTTGACAATTTTATACTGGAAATACACCTCTATGGGGTTACCAGGTAGCTGTTGCTCTTGATTCGACATTGCCACCGTGACTCCTCCCACCAAAATTTTCGGAACTCCAGCCGTCACTCAGCGGAGCGCTCCGGTTATACCTACCCAATTGTCGCGCAGGGAAGCTGGGATCTGCTGCCACGCCCGCTGAACGTCCACGCTGTGGCTGGCAAAACTCATGGCGAGCGCCTGCATGGAAGTTTGATGATGTTTAGCGATCAATGGATCCCGGAAATCGACCAGCGGGTCTGGCAGGACCGTTCGAACGCCGCTTTGCCACTTTCGCTCTGCAAACCGTTGCAAATCACCCGCTGCAGCGGCTGGGCCTGGAAAACCCGGTTCGGCTGCAACTTGCTGGTCCGGCTGCGGCAGCAACGAGATTACCGTAACCCCGGAGCTCCTCAGCCATGTACTCTCAGGACCTGACAATGCGTGGGCCGTGACGACCACGGGCGGTAAAACAGTAACCGATGGCGCATTCGCGGGCGTGTTCCCTGGTGGGGAGACGGACACCAGCGTTACGGCGGCATTGGCTGCGTACATTCCAGTCAACGCTGACCGAACGGTACCTGAGTCCGCCGCGGGGCCGCTCAACCAACCGACCCGAGGGACCGCATTTTTCTCGGCAGCGAGCGTCGCTGCCAGCCATCCCAGCGCGTAACTGGTTGCCTTCGTGTCCGGAACCACCTGTCCGACGTTGACTGCATCGCTTTGTATCGGCGCCGAACTCACCCATTCGAACCGCTGGCCCAAATGTTGTCTGGCTACGTTCAGCGCTTCCGGCTGTGGCGAGCCCGGACTGACAACCAGGTACATCCCAACGGAATACTGCGCCAATGACTTGTTCAACACTTGTGCCAGTTCTCCCGACCGACAGCTGACCACCTTTGCGGTCACGTGCTTCTGTGCAGCCAAAGCGCCGGCAGCGTTCGCATTCCATCCCTGGGGCTGATCCACCAGAACGACGACCGCCGACGACTTGTCCACAGATGGCTTCATCGATTCCAAATCGGGAGCGCCACACCCTGCGAGGAGGCATGACGACATAACGGCAAACAGAAGGTGCCGTCCGGGTACTCGTTTCATGTCTGACTGTTCCTCCACACTCCTGCTGAACAAAGCCATGCGCCATCTTGCGCTGGCATTGTTCTTTATCTCCTATTGTATCACGACATATCCTCAATCTCTCTTGCCTTTCTCCCCCAGAGAGCAGATAATAGTCCCGAGAGGTGGGGGACGCATGCCGAGTATGGGTGGAGAACACCTGTCCGTCGCACGAGCTCTTTATCAGTTGGATTTCTATTTGGATGCACTGAATCTGCCCTTCACGGTGGTTGACCTGTACGAACGAGCATACAAGGATGTCCGCGGCGACCATTACGATGACCGGTGGGTGCGCTGCCTGCACGAAAATCCGGAAGTGGTGAAGGCCGCCGACGAGCCGTTTACAACACACAGCATCATTGACACGCTGTTGAGGACAGGCCATGAACCGATGGTTCGCGCACTCATGAAAGAAGTGCGAAAGCGAAACATCGGATTTACTCAGGCGTATATGATTGGCATGCCGCGCAGGCGGTAGGTAAAGAAACGGGGCGCCATTTACTGGCGCCCCGTTTTACGTGCCACTTTCCACATCGGCGCGTGTCGCAAACCAACACTCCTCCGGACCGTCCGATACCGCCGTAGTGGTGGCGGACAAGAGATTGACAAAGTCCTGCCCGGACGTCGACGTCTCCACATTGATCTTCCGGTACGCTGATTCTCCGAGTCCCGCGCCGCCAATCAGTTGCCCCGCCTGGAGAAAGTAAATTTTTGCGTCCGAGATTTCCGCGCCGCTCCCGTAAACGTCTTCGAAAAACGTCTTTACGTCGCGTGCAATCACGTCGTCTCCGCGGTGGTCGGGGTCATGTGCCAAGAGCTGTACCGTAGCCGACACGGTGTAGCCCCCCTGGTCCGACGGAAGCACGACCCACTCCTCCAAATCCGGAAGATTAATCAACTGAAGCCTTAACTTATTAATGACATCGTCCGGCACATCGGCAGAACTGGTTACGTCGGACGACCCGGAGTCCGCCATCACGTCGACCGAAGACGACGGACGATGGATGCCAAGATGCTGCATGGCAACCGCGTACGCTGCGGTGAACACCACAATGAAAGCCGCCAACGTCGTCCGGGGCGCCCCAGTTCGCTTGACCGTGGACATGATTGGACACCTCCCGCGCTTGTCCTTACCATCTTTATGTCGGTTCAGCGCGGAATAGTAATCCAACGACACGCGCTCCGTCACACCTCGGATTTCCGATACGACGCCTTCAGTTCCTCCCACTGGGCTTTGGACACGAGAACCTCGCGCGGCTTGCTGCCTTCGAATGGGCCGACGAGCCCTTGTTGCTCCATCTGATCCACAATGCGGGCCGCGCGCGAATATCCCACGCGAAACCGGCGTTGAATCATCGAAACCGACGCCTGACCTGTGTCTACCACAAGGTCAACCGCCTCGACGAACAAGTCGTCCAAGTCCTGCTGCCGCGAAGTTTCGGATGCGTCTTCCACGTGGTTCAAATCGACGGTGTAGACCACGTTTTGCTGATCCTTCACGTATTTTACCAACGCCTCAATTTCCTGCTCCGACACGTACGCCCCTTGGACGCGAACCGGTTTGGACGCGCCGACCGGCAGGTACAACATGTCTCCGCGCCCCAGCAGCTTTTCAGCCCCGCCACCGTCGAGAATGGTACGGGAATCCGCCATCGAGGACACGGCGAACGCGATGCGGCTCGGGATATTCGCCTTGATCACGCCCGTGATGACGTCGACCGACGGCCGCTGGGTCGCCACAATCAGGTGAATTCCGGCAGCGCGCGCCATTTGCGCAATCCGGCAGATGGCGTCCTCGACCTCGCCCGGCGCCACCATCATCAGGTCAGCCAACTCGTCGACAATGACGACGATGTACGGGAGCGGATCAGCCCCCTCTGCCCGCAGCAGTTGATTGTAGCGCTCAATGTCCCTCGCTCCCCGTTCCGCGAACTGCCGGTACCTCGATTCCATTTCCTCAACGATGCGCTTCAGCGCAAACGCGGCTTTCCGCGGATCCGTGACCACCGGGGCGAGCAGGTGTGGGATGCCGTTGTACCCGCTCAGTTCCACCATTTTCGGGTCAATCATCATGAACTTCACTTCATGCGGCTTGGCCTTCACGAGAATGGAGGCGATGATGCCGTTGATACATACGCTCTTCCCAGACCCTGTCGCGCCGGCGACCAGCAAGTGCGGCATTTTCTGCAAGTTGCCGACAATCGCAGCGCCTGAGATGTCGCGGCCGAGCGCCAACGCGAGCGGGCTGGACTCGTTCTGGAACTCCGGAGATTCCAACACTTCCCGCAGCGTGACGACGGCAATTTCGTCATTCGGAACTTCGATGCCGACGACCGGTTTTCCAGGGACCGGCGCCTCAATGCGAATGTCCTTAGCCGCCAGCGCAAGTGCAATGTCGTCTGTCAAGCTGACAATGCGCGACACCTTGACTCCAACGGCGGGTTGCACCTCGTACCGCGTCACCGCAGGGCCGCGGCTGATCTCCAACACCTTCGCCTGGACCCCAAAGCTCTCCAGCGTCATCTCCAACTTTCGGGCGTTTTCCTGGGCGCTCTTCTGGCTGAATCCGCCACTCGGCGCCGAAGGCAGAGCAAACATCCGGATGGGGGGCAGCTGATAATTCTCGTCGCGAACCGGCGCTCCCACCTCGTACGGTTCGTCGCGGCGCTCGCGCCTCGGTTCCTCCAGGACCTTCATGTTCCGCTCAGGATAACGCATTACCAGCTGGTTTCCGACTTGCTCAAGCGTGGGTTTCTCCAGCTCAGCGGCGTGCTTTGCCCGAAGCTTCGCGGAAAAGTCGTGCACAATTGGAGGTTGGCGCTCCTCATCCGCGGAATCCTCATTCGCTGTATCCGAGATCACTTCGCCCTCAACGACCAACGACTCTGCGTTCTTCCGCTTTCGGGACTTGCGCGGTTCGGTGGTCTTTGACTTTGCGGCCGCGCCTTTCTCCGGTCCAAACACCAGTTCCGCGTACTGCTTGCTACCCCGCCACAGGCCCTCCATTCGCTCCTCTACCCACTTCGCCCCGCGCTGGATCACGGCAACCACAGAGACTTCCAGCGTCAGGGCGATCCCGATGATGGTAGTCATAACCAATACGATTAGGACGCCCTCCTCGGAGAAGAGGTAGAAAAAGAGGGAGAAGAAGAGATAACCAACCAGCCCGCCTCCCGTGTCCGGAACCACCCCACCGAATTCGGTGTGACCCGACATGAGGTACTGGCGTCCCGCGTCGATAGCGTTCATCGTCACGCGGAACAGAGACATGTCCTGTGGCGAAGGAGACGTTGCGACCGCACGCCTGTACAGCAAATCTTCCAATAAGGTCAGAAGGCAAATGAACAGCACCAGGATGCCCATGTGCCGACTACTCCAAGGAAAATAGGTGCGTTTGACCATGATGTACAAGGCGGCGTAGGCGATGAAAATGGGGATGAGAATGCTCCACGAACCAGCCAAGTACAAAAAGACGACGTCAATACCCCGGCCGACAATACCCAGCTGGC
>CAZYAH010000044.1:0-10743 GCA_964645595.1 uncultured Alicyclobacillaceae bacterium
GCGCCTGGGAAGCTTGTCCCACAAGGTGATTGTTGCTGTTCCCTCTTGCCATTTTAAACACCTCCTTGTGGGCTTATTGTGTCCAGGTCGCCTTGCAATACACTGTCACATTCTGCATGTATGCAACGGGGGTTCCAAGGATACTTGTGCCAGAGTTCAGCCGCTGCGCCTGGCACCAAGAACGCACAAACTCCAAGAAAAAAGACTTCCCGCACAACCGAGTTGTCATGCAGGAAGTCAATCTTACAGGAATGAGCAAATGCAACTGCCGCTCGCGTTCCGCTGTAATCCTTACCTGTTTGCGAGAGGAACAAACTCGCGGTGGGTTGGTCCAGTGTATTCCGCGCGCGGGCGAATCAGGCGGTTGTTCCGGTATTGCTCCAGAACGTGCGCCGTCCAGCCGGACACGCGACTGCACGCGAAAATCGGCGTGTACAGGTGCGTCGGCAGGCCCATCGAATAGTACATGGAAGCCGAATAGAAGTCCACGTTCGGATAAAGTCCTTTCTGCTCCTTGACAACGCGTTCGATGACCTGGGACATCTCAAACCACTTGGTATCACCGCACAGCTTCCCAGCCTCTTTGCTGAGTTTCCGGAGGTGCGTCGCACGCGGATCTTCGGTACGGTACACCCGGTGCCCAAAGCCCATGATTTTCTTCTTGTTTCGGAGGGCGTCCAAAACGTAGTCCTCGGCTTTGGAGATCTCTCCAATTTCGAGCAACATCCGCATGACTTGCTCGTTCGCACCGCCGTGCAACGGTCCTTTGAGCGTGCCAACGGCGGAAGTAATCGCTGAGTAGATGTCAGACAGGGTTGCAGCAGTCACGCGCGCGGAAAATGTGGAAGCGTTGAGCTCGTGATCTGCGTGCAGGATAAGAGCGATGTTGAACGCTCGCTCGACAAATTCCGATGGCTTCTCACCGTTCAGGAGGTAAAAGAAACTGGCTGCGGCACTCAAAGATGAATCCGGCTCGATGGGGGATTTTCCGTTGCGAATGCGTTCAAATGCCGTCACCATCGTCGGGACCTGCGCGACCAACCGAGTGGCCTTCCGTACGTTGGCCTCCAGCGAGTCGTCTCCGGCGTCCTCGTCATACAGTCCGGCGAGGGATACCGCAGTTCTCAGCACCTCCATGGCGTTGGCGTCCTTCGGCACCGCCTGCAGGAACTTGAGTACTTCCGGATGCAGTCGGCGCTGTGTGGCGATGCTCTCCGTAAACTGTTTCAGTTCCGACGCAGTCGGCAATTCGCCGTGCCACAACAGGTACACCACTTCTTCAAACGTAGCGCCGCCGTTCACCAAGTCGTGAATGTCATACCCTTGGTAAACCAGTCGGCCTTCGCGACCGTCCACGAAACATATGTCCGACGTGTTCGCAACCACATCTTCCAGTCCGGCAACGAAGTTCGCAGCTTCCTTCGACACGCCAAGTCCCCCTTTTCCCGAATATACCTGCATATTTCCTCGAATCAACGTAGATATTTCCGACCAATACCATCAATCTCCCGCTTGACGGCACGTTTGCCATGCCAACGGGAGCTGTGCCCAGTGAAAAGAGATAAGCTTCGCCGTGTCTATTATACTATAGTCGAATCGACGAAAACCAATCAGTCCAGATGGTTGCGGATGGCAAAAATCGCCGCCTGTGTCCTATCCATCACGCCCAGTTTCAAAAAGATGTTGCTAACGTGAGTCTTGACCGTCTTGATGCCAATCCCCAAGTCGTCGGCAATTTCCTGGTTATTTTTTCCCGCGGCGATACCCTTTAGGACCTCTCGCTCCCGCTCAGTCAGCTCCTCCCACGGTTTGGGTTTGTCTTTGCTCTGCAGTTCGCCGATCAATCGCTGTTGTGCCTGAGGATCCAGCACGGAGATTCCTTGCGCAGCCGACCGGACCGCTTCGACGACTTTGTCCGGAGTCGTCGTCTTCAACAAATAGCTGAGCGCCCCGGCGCGCAGAGCCTGGATCATCCGCTCATCCTCCAACGAACTCGTCAGAATCACCACTTTGCAGGGCAATCCAGACTGACGGATTGCCTCCGTCGCCTCGACTCCGGACGACCCTGGCAGAAACAGATCCATCAAGATGACGTCGGGTTCTAGTTCTCGCGCTTTGGACACCGCTTCTTCCCCGTCGCCAGCCTCGCCAACCACCTGAATGTCCGGCTCAGTTTCAAGGTAGCTGCGGATCCCGAGCCGCACCAGTGGGTGATCATCAACAATCAGCACTTTGACCATGGTCTCCCCCGCCATCCTTTCCGAAAATAGGAATGTGCACTTCCACCGCGGTTCCCCTGTCGCGCCGGAACACGTTGCAGCGCCCTCCCAGCGCGCGTGCCCGCTCGTGCATGGCCCGGATGCCGAACGATCCGCTCTGAATGTCCCGCGTCTCATCGATTCCTTTCCCATTGTCCAGCACAGTGAGGTGCAACAGCCGGTTTTCCATGGCGACGCGCACTTGAATCTGACTCGCTTCCGCGTGTTTCAGCACGTTGGCGATGGCCTCCTGAAGAATCCGGAACACCTCTTCCTCGATGTGGGCACCTAGTGGCTGGTCGATCCGGTACTCGAGCTGGCACTGCAATTGATGGCGCTCTTCCACCGCCGACAAGAAGGCAGCAGCAGCGTCTTTCAGGCTCCGCCCTTCCAATTCCACTGGGCGCAGCTGCAACAGCAGGGCGCGCATTTCCCGCTGCGCCGCATTGGCCAATTCCGCGAGTTGCTGCAAGGTTTGGGCCAAAGCCGGGTGATTGTTCTCGTACTGCCTCTGCGCGGACCCTGCCAACATGGTCAGCGCAAACAGCTGCTGGCTGACCGAATCGTGCAGCTCCCTTGCCAGTCGCTGCCGTTCGTGGAGCGCAGCAGCCTGCTCCGCTTCTGCCGCGAGCGTTCGGTTTTCTTCCGCCAACTGCTGCAACGCCCGCACCTGGCGTTCAATCTGATCTCCCATTTGGTTGAACTGCTCAGCCACCCGCCCCAATTCGTCGGCGTCGCCCATCGTCGGCACCCTGTGCTGAAGGCGGCCCGAAGCAATGAGGGAAGCCGCTTCTTCCAACTCGTACAACCGCCGGCGCAACGGTTGCACGACGGTATACCCAATCCACAGCGAGCTGACCGTGAGCGCGCCGAGCAGCGCGACGAGCATGGTCAATTCCAGGGAAGTCACTCCCGTCGCCGCCACCGCATAGACCGCGACTCCCATGAGAACCGCGCTTGCCAGAGACAACCCGCCGCACACAATCAGAAACGTCCAGCGAATACTCATGGCTCACACCCGGATAATTTGGACGTCGCCAATCTTCAAGTCGACGTTGATGATCACTCGCTTAGCCGCTTCGGCAAAGTCCGGATCCACATAGTGGACCTTGCGGCCTGTGCCGGAGTGGTGATCCGTGAACACGGTGAGGTCGCCGAGATTGACCGACGCATTGACCGTGACAGCAAGCCCTTCCGGGACGAGGACGCGGACGTCGCCAATCCATCCTCCGATGGTGATCTCGTGCGTCCCGTCTTCGATGTGAGCCGTGGTGAGGTTGACTCGGACGTCCCCAATCGCATTCCACAGTTCGGTATTTTTCAGCGTCCACGGTTGTCTGCCGAGGGATATGTCCCCAATCCAGCGCCAGGACGCATGCGTATCCCGTTGTCGTTTCCACTCGCGCCAGGACTTCGCAACATCCGAAAGATCCATTGTGTGAACGTGGTCCCTGGTGTGAACTTTCATGCGCCAGCGAGATTTCCTTGGTATCAGCAGATACAAACCAAACAGAATGAGCGCCAGGCACCAAAACAGGCTCCAAACGCTGACCTGCAAGAGCGGCGGGATCCAATGGCTGTTTCGCAAGAAAAGAACGACGCCAAAGCTGACAAGAAACAGCGAAAACCAGGGAGTGCGCCCTCGCTTCCAGGAAGTGCAACCGTAAAGGCCTATCACTGCGAGAGCGAGCGGCCAAAGCGTACCCGGCGTCACCGCTAGTCCAAAGCTGGCAAGCAAGTTCATCTGCGCCAGAAGGTACAACACTCCGCCGGCGACCAATATCAAACCAACAAGTCGTGCTCTTGAGCGCATCTGTAATCCTTCCCTTTGCCCAACTCAACGCAACACTACGCGACGTTGTGCCTTTATCGTACTTCGTGTACGGCGACGGAGACAACCACCACAAGTCCAGTGAGGCCTCCGACTTTCGGCGGAGGTGGTTTGTCGCGGCATGCGAGCAGGTGATATCATGAAGTCAGCCGACTGGCTGACCTTGACGGGAGGGACGATACATATGGCAGAGCGTACATTTAACTTTGCTGGGCAAACTGTGGTGTTGGAAGGGCCGGAGTTGAAAGTGGGGGACGCAGCTCCGAACGCGGAACTGGTTGCAACGGATCGTTCGAAGGTACAACTGGATTCGTTCAAGGGCAAAGTCCGCCTGATCAGCGTTGTGCCTTCACTGGACACTGGCGTGTGCGACGCACAGACGCGCCGGTTTAACGAAGCGGCGGCGGCACTCGGAGATCACGTGGTGGTGCTGACCATCAGCGCGGATTTGCCGTTTGCACAAAAGCGCTGGTGCGGAGCGGCAGGGATTGACCGCGTTGTGACCTTGTCGGACCACCTCGATATGTCCTTCGGCAAGGCTTATGGTACGTATATCAAGGAGCTGCGGCTGGAGTCGCGCGCAGTGTTCGTCGTCGATTCCTCGGACAAGATCGTGTACGTCGAATACGTACCGGAAGCGGGTAAGCACCCCAATTACGAGGCGGCGCTCGAAGCGGCAAAGGCTGCGAAGTAAACGGCCTCATCATCGGTGTACGAAAAGGGACTCGCCAAGCAGGGCAATGGGCTTGGCAGTCCCTTTTCGCTTACATCGGGTTCGTCTTGTCTCTGCGCGGGCGCGGTTGGAGCCCTCGGGAATGGAGTCCGGGCGATGCGTTCCACAAGGTCGGTTTGTTCGAACCAATGTCAATCACGTTGCGCTGCCCGCCTGAGTTGCCGTTCGCCTCATCCGTGGATTCAATCGGGCAGTCGTCCTCGATACCCAGGCCAATGCGGAGCGTGTCGCTGCGCAGCCCCCGGCGCAGACTTTCCAGTTTTATCACGTCGAGCGGTTGGATGTTTCCCAGATTCACCTTGTGCCCGAATTGTGATACGTAATAGACCTGCTGTGCGGACAGCGGCGCTTCCCAGATCAGGCGGGTGGCGAGCGGACCAAGGATTTCCACGAGCTGTAACACGTCGTCCTCTCGCACGTTTCCCTTTGCGTCAAACACGCCGACTTCCTTGCCGCCTTCCCGCCCCTCCACGATGACGTAGTGAGCCCCACTGTTCAGGTCGTTTTGAACGTACTGGGCCATCGTCGGGACAGGAAAATACACGCCTGCCTTCTTCTTTCCCACTTCCGACAACACGGTAAATCCGAGCTTGCGAGCCGTCCGGATCAGTTCCCGCCGCTGCTTGAGCGGCAAAGGAATGGTTCCGTCCGACACTTCCACCGCGCGTATCCCGCCGTCCCACAAGGCGTCCAGGTACTCTTTCCAGATTCCCTGGGCAACCGCGATTTCAAGCGAAGTTCCGCCTGGGTACGCCAACACGCCGTATTCCTGACACAGCGCCACTTTTGCCGCCATGATATCCGCGGGGCACACGGCTTGGCTGCCAAACCCGAATTTCCAGAAGTCGATGTGGCTGGAACTTAGCTGTAAAATGTCGCGCATCATGGACAGGGGAACTCCAGTGTCGATGACCATGGTTAGACCGGAGATCCTCGGTTTCGCCACGCGACCCGGAAATACATCGTTCAGTATGTTGGACCAGTTCGGTTTTTCCACCGTTTCCGCCCCTTCGCTGCATGGGTTGATGCATACCACAAACTATGGGCAACGGCGGAAATTTGTTACCGAACGGGTACGCGGACGGGTACCGTATGCACCTTTACTGAACCAGGAGCATCATCAGCGCGACGAGGAGCAAAACGCCTCCAGACAGCTTGTCCGCGGAAACACTCACCTTCGTGCCGACGAATCGCCCCACTTCCAGGCCGATAAACGTCATGACCAGGCTGACCAAGCCGAACGTGACAGCAGCAATCGGCAGCGATACCTGCAACATCCCGAGGCCAAATCCGACCGTGAGGTTGTCCAAACTGAGCGCAACCGCGAGCAACAGGCCCTGCACGCCTGATTTCTTTGGCTGCTCTTCTTCCGCATCCGGCGACTTGAACAACAGGTAGACGGCGAGCGCAACCAATACGCCTACGCCCAAGTACTTGGCCAGATCTCCGACAATATGGGACAATTCTGCGCCTATGGCGAGTCCAAGGATAGGCATGAGCGCTTCAAACAAACCAAACGTAAGCGCGGTGCGCAGTTGGTGACCCCGACTCATGTTTGTCGTGCCGAGCGCGACGGATGCTAGAGCGTTGTTCATGCCGAGCGCAATCCCTAAAACGACAAGTTGCCAAACCAAGTCTCTTCCACTTCCTCGCTTACACGTTATTCCAGATACTGAGCGGATTTTTGCCGTACCATCTCAAAACGTCGCCGACGAACGACTGGGTTCCAACAAGCAACAACAATCCTGAGCCCGGCAATCGCTGCTTCGCCTTGCTCAAGGCGTCCTCCGGATACGGCTCCTCCTCGGCGTCCAACTGCAGGCTCTCCGCATAGGAAAGAAATCGGCCATCGTAGACAAGATGTGGATTGTGCGCCCTTGTGAAGAGGAGCCAGTCGGCCACGTTCGCCAGTTGCCGAACGACTCCCTCGCCGTCCTTGTCAGCCGGAAGGCTGAGGACAGCGCCCACTTGTGAAAATTGACCCGTTTGCCTCTGTTCAGATACCCACTCCGCCACGAAGCGCGCGGACTGCTCGTGAATTGTCCCGTCCAACACAGTGAGCGGCGCCGTGTCGACAACTTCCAGTCGCCCGGGCAAGCGCAGACGAGACAGGTCCACGACCGTTGGCATGGGTTGCGTCGGACGCAGCTTGCGCCAAATGGTCCGCGCTGCATCGAAGGCAACCAGGGCGTTGTCACGTATGAATCCAATTGCGTTGGGCAACCGCAACTGATACGTTGCCTCCGGGTAGGCTACTTCGAGCCAGGTCCCGTTCACTTGGACAGCTTGTCCAAAATCACGCGCGTGCAAGCGGATCTCGACGCGGGCGGGGAGAATGTCTGCGAACGTCTGCTCCACAATGGCAGACTGAGTATGGCAGCACAGCCACTCGGTATCTTCGGTGACCACGCCAGCCTTTTCCCACGCGACGTCGCGCAGCGTCGGCCCGAGTTGCCGCGCGTGCTCCAAGAACACCGGCGACATCACAGCCCCTTGGTGGCGGATCTGGTTGACGTCGTCGTGGCGCGCTCCCCTGCCGAGTTCAAAGACGTTCACATCCGTAGCACAGTCCCGGAACCACAGAGCAGCAGCGACAGCCAACAGCCCCACGGGCCCAAGGTACTGTCCATCGGGGACGTGAAGTTGTTCTGCACAGGCCGCAACCTGATTCAGGTAGCGGACAAAATCGTGATCGGAAATGGCTTGTCCGTCGACGCGTATTCGCTCGAGGAAATCGACCAGATGCGGACTCGTAAAGAGGCCGACGCGAAATCCCAGTTGCTGCAGAATTCCGGCGAGGAGAATGGCGTGGGACCCCTTTCCCTTGCTGCCGGTGACCGCGACGTTGTAGCCGCAGTAGTCCGGGTTCCCCAGCGCCTGAAGCAGTCGTCCTGTCCACTCCGGATGCCGGACTTCTCGGTCATATCCAGGTCGCAGAGCCGGTTTCGCGCGGTTGTAGGAGCTGTAGATCCAATGAATCGCTTCGGTGACGGTTTGCAATGACTTGTGCTGTTGCAACGAGTTCATGCCGCCTTGTGTAACCATTTGCCCAAAGTGTACCACATTTGCGCGCCACACCACGAACCGTCTCACTCGGTCGAAAGCGCAAAATGGGAGGCAGAGCCTCCCATTCCAACAGTGTATGCGTTATGTCCTTCCCGCTGCAGGGTGAATACCTACCATTGAAGGCACTCTGCGCACCCGCCGTGGTCTCCGTCAAACCAGGTCCTTGCGCATCGCCACCGTGTTGAAGTAAGGTGTTCCGGCAGCCACAAAGCCGAGTTTCGAATAGAAGGCGATGGCATTGTGATTGTTTGCCTGTACCCATAGATCCAAGACTGTGAGCCCGATTTCCCTCGCCTTTGACTCCAACTCTTGCATCACCAGTTGGCCGAGCCCGCGCCGCTGGTACTCGGGAGCGATGATGAGCGTCTGGACATAGAGGGAGGAATCTTGGCATCGATAAGTGACAAATCCGGCCAGTGTGCCATCCGATGTTTCCAGAACCATCGTCCTGGATTGTCTGTCGCCCCGAATCTCCCCGGACTGCACTCGGCGCCCCCAGGCTTCCATCAGAATCGGATCCATCGTCTGGTGCGCCAGCTCTAAAATTCGCGCCTCATCGGCGGCCGCTTTCGGCCGCAGCGAGAGTTCTCCGAGGTTTGGGTGGTTGACGGTCCCCGCCGACGCGAGACGGCTCTGCTGGAGCGCGTCATGCCCCTCGACCGATTCGAAATCGGTCACAATTTCGCAACCGCTTTCCGTTACAAGTACGGTGTGTTCGAAGTGAGCAGAGAGCGAACCGTCTACCGTTACGTCGGTCCAGCCGTTGTCCAGCGTTCGCTTGTAGCGCAAGCCTGTCGTGACCACCGGCTCAATGGCCAACGCCATTCCCTTGCGGATGCGAGGCCCCCGCCCGGGCGGCCCAAAGTTGGCAATCCGCGGGTCTTCCTGCAGTGCCATTCCAATCCCGTGGCCAAACGCCAGGCGGACGCAGTCGCAACCGCCACTTCGTACTACCTGGTATATCGCCGCCGATACATTGGAAAGTGGGACATTGGGCGCGACTTCGGCAATGCCCGCTGACAGGGCGCTCCTTGTGACCGACAGCAGGTGTTTCTGCTCCGGAGTGGCCGATCCGATGACATACGTGGCTGCGGCGTCGCTGTACCACCCGTTATAACCGACGCCAACGTCAATCTTCACCAAGTCGCCTGCCTGCAGCGGCCGGCCATCCGGAATTCCATGACCGATCTCGTGATTCAGAGAAATACAAACAGCGCCTGGAAAGTCCATTAACTCCGCAAACGCGGCAGTAGCTCCACATTGGTCGAGTACCTGTCGAGCAAGTCCATCGAGTTCCAGGCCAGTCACACCCGGCTCCAGGGCGGCCTTGAGAGTGCGATGGACCAGCGCGTTGATCTTTCCAGCCTCCCTCAGTGCCTGCAGGTCTCCTTCCGTTTCCACGCTCCGCACGCGGGTTCCCCCCTAACGTTCACTACTGACGGTATATGAACGACGTTTCGTCAGCGAAACGGTGCCATGATGGGCTGTTGTACTGCGCACTTGCGACGGTCGATGCATTGTTGGGAATGAAGATGGGAAGGGGGAATCTCGGTGGGCGTTCAACCCATACTCAAAGGGGACATTCCTGAGTTGCGAACGGTGTCCGAACCGGTGACAACGTTTGACGAGACGTTGCACCAACTCCTTGACGATTTGGCGTGCACCTTGCAGGATTGTGGCGGGATTGGTCTGGCGGCTCCACAAATCGGCCGACCGCTCCGGGTATTCGTAGTCGACATCGGCGAAGGGGTATTGGAATTTGTAAATCCCGTGCTTGACAAGTCACCGGAAACACAGGACAGCGTCGAATCGTGTTTGAGCTTTCCAGACCTGACGCTTCAGGTAAAACGCCCGGTTGCCGTGACCGTTCGCGCGCAGGATCGGAACGGAATTCCCTTTCAGCGGGAGGCGGAAGGATTGTTGGCGCGGGTCCTATGTCATGAAGCAGACCATCTGGACGGGGTGTTGTTCATGGACCACCTCTCAGACGAAGAAGTGTTCCAACAACTGTGGATGAGCCTCGGCGCGAGTCTCGAAGAGGAACTGGATGCTGCGGAAGCAGCGCAGACGTTGGTCCGTCCCGATACCGTGCAGACCGCGCGATGGGAAGAGATTCGGCTCGCCGCCGACATGTTGGCCGATGCGTCCTGGAAATGGACACTGGCCGTCGAAATCCTGTCAGATCACACCGAACTCTTGCATCCGGAGGACATTTACGCCTTGAAAGAGGCGGAAGCCAACCTACAGACTCTTTCGGACCACTGGCAGCAGTTGGTGGAAAACTTCCCCGGGCATGGCGCAGAACCTGCAGCAGGCGAGCGGGTAGAATCCGACGGATAAACAATTGCCGGTCCGAGAGCCGGCGCCTGCTTGCTCCAAAGCGCCCGCGCCGGTCACTCTCCCCACTTTGTACATGCTCGTGGATCCAATCCCGTGTAGTTGCTAGTCGGCCGTCGGCCACATGTCCCGCGGATTCAGTTCGTAAACCCCGTTTTCCCGGTACATAAACTGGTGCACGATGAACTCGCGGCGAATCGTCGCATAGTCGTCGTGAAACCGCTTGATGTACTCGTTCAACTCTTGCTCACTGTACTTCTTGCCCACCTCTAGCCCGCGCAACATGTACTCGAGCGCATACAACTTGCGGCTGTGCCTTGCGGGCAAGTGCTTAAGCCGCCCATCCGGCGTGAAGAAATTCCGAACGACCTCCTGCCGAAGTCGATCCGCTTGTGCACGCACCTCGCTCTTGTCGACCGCTCCTTCCGACCACTGCACGCTATCCTCTCCTCTGTCTCCCGCCGTTCGTGAAACCATGTCCAGTACCGCCATGACGCTCGTGCGGAGCTCCTTTTCCC